>JANJSW010000102.1 GCA_024711415.1 Thermomonas sp.
AGCGCACCGGGCGCGGCGGTCGAGGCCGATTGCACGCTGCAGTTCCTCGCCCGCCATCGCGGTCTGCGCACCGGCACGGCGCTGGACCATTGCGGTGAACTGGAGCTGGCGACGCTGGAGCTGCCGGCTGCGGTGGCCGAGGGCATCGCCCCGGCCGCGCTGGCGTGGCGCGCCGACGCGCTGGCCGGCTTCTTCCCGCTGCGTCCGCGCGATGGCCACAAGGGCCGCAACGGCCACGTGCTGTGCATCGGCGGCGATGCCGGCAGCGGTGGCGCGATCCTGCTGGCCGCACAGGCGGCGCTGCGCAGCGGTGCGGGCCTCGTCAGCGTGGCGACCCGCGAGGCGCACGTGCCTGCGCTGCTGGCGCGCTGCCCGGAAGCGATGGTGCATGCGGTGGAAGGCACGGCGGAACTGCTGCCGCTGCTGGACCGCGCGGATGTGCTTGCACTCGGCCCGGGGCTGGGGCAGGGCGAATGGGGCCGCGCGCTGTTCCATGCAGCGCTGACCTGCAACAAGCCGCGCGTGCTGGATGCCGACGCGCTCAATCTGCTGGCATCGACGGGCGCACCGCTGCGCGCGGTTGATATCGTCACTCCGCATCCGGGCGAGGCCGCACGCCTGCTTGGTTGCACCACCCCGGAATTGCAGCGTGATCGTTTCGCCGCCGCCGCGGCGCTGCAGGCGCGGCTGGGTTGCACGGTGGTGTTGAAGGGCGCCGGCAGCATCGTGCAGGCCGCGGGGCAGCCGCCCGCGGTGATCTGCGCCGGCAATCCCGGCATGGGCACCGGCGGCATGGGCGATGTGCTGACCGGGGTGGTCGCGGCGCTGCGCGGGCAGGGCTTCGATGCACATGACGCGGCGGTGACCGGTGCGCTGCTGCATGCCGCTGCGGGCGATGCGGCCGCGCGCGAGGACGGCGAGCGCGGCCTGCTGCCCTCCGACTTGCTGCCGTGGTTGCGCAGGTTGGCCAATCCGGTGCGACGATAGCCGGATGTCCGATTTCCTTCTTCCCGATGCCGCCGCCACCGAAGCGCTGGGTGCGCGGCTGGCGCAGACCCTGCCTGAGCGCGCGGTGATCCAGCTGCACGGCGATCTTGGCGCCGGCAAATCCACCCTCGCACGCGCGCTGCTGCGTGCGCTCGGCGTCACCGGCACCATCCGCAGCCCCACCTACACGCTGGTCGAGCAGTACGCGCTGCCCGCCGGCGGGCTGGCCCTGCACCTCGACCTGTACCGGATCGGCAATCCGGGCGAACTGGAGTTCCTCGGTCTCGACCCGGCCGAAGCCCGGCTGTGGCTGGTGGAGTGGCCGGAGCGCGGGCAGGGCGCGCTGCCGCCGGTGGATCTGGACATCGCGCTGGCGGCGGACGGCGACGGCCGTCGCTGCCGGCTGGACGCGCGGACCGGGGTGGGCCGGCAATGGCTGGCGGCGATCGGCATGGTTTGAAGTTGCGGGCGCAATCTGTGCGCAGGTCGAGGAAAGTTCTGCAGGTCACGGATTATTCAGGGAAAAGTGCTTGCGTCTGGTCTCGACAGGTGCTTAACTCCCGGCCATGCGTCCGATGGGGAACCGCTGCAATCGCGTCTTGCCGGCAGCCATGCTGCTGGTCGCTTCTGCCTGCTTCCATGTAAATGCTTCTGAAATCAAGCAGTTGCGCATCGAGACCGGGGCTACCGGTACGCGCGCCGAACTCCATCTGGACAAGGCCGGCGAGTACCGGCTGATTCCGCTTTCCAATCCCGATCGGCTGGCGGTGGACTTCCCCGCCAGCCATCTGGCGCGCGGCCTGGCGCTGCCGGCGGCAGCCGGCATGGTCAAGGCCGTTCGCACCGGGCAGCCCGTCCCGGGCACGGTGCGGGTGGTGTTCGACCTGGCCAGCAAGGTCAGGGCGATCCCGACCACGCTGGATACGGCTGCGTCCGGCACCGTGCTGGTGCTGGAATGGCCCGGTGATGCGGCGCCGGCGTCCGCGCCGGCCACTGCCGCCGCCACGCCCGCCGTCGCCACGACCGAAAAGCCCGTGACCGCAGGCCCGTCGCCGTCCACCGGCACGCCCGCCGCCGATCCCATCGCCGCCTTCGCCACTGCCGCGATGCCAACGCAGGGCGTGCCCGCCAAGCCCACGGTCGCCACGACGCCCACGTCGCCGCCTGCAGCCATCCCCTCCGTGCAGCAGGCCGCGCCGGACGTGCCCGCCCCCCGGCCGCTGCCGCAGGCTGGCACCCGCCCGCTGGTGGTTGCCATCGATGCCGGCCATGGCGGGCAGGATCCCGGCGCACACGGCCCCAACGGCACCCGCGAGAAGGACATCACCCTCGCCATCGCCCGCGAGCTGGCCCGGCAGGTCAACGCCACCCCGGGGCTGAAGGCGTTCCTGACCCGCGACAGCGATGTGTACATCCCGCTGAACCACCGCGCCCGCCGTGCCAGCGCCAACCGCGCCGACATCTTCCTGTCGATCCACGCCGATGCCGCCGAGAACCGCGGCGCGCGTGGCTCCTCGGTGTACGTGCTGTCCACCCGTGGCGCCTCCTCGCAACGCGCGCGCTGGCTGGCGGACAAGGAGAACGCGGCCGACATCATCGGTGGCGAGCGCGTGCGCGTGGCCGACAACACCCTGACCTCGGTGCTGCTGGATCTCACCCAGAGCGGCAACATGAAGGCGTCCGAAGACGCCGCCGAGCATGTGCTGGGCGGCCTCAAGCGCGTCGGCAACAACCACAAGCCGGACGTCGAGCGCGCCAACTTCGCGGTGCTGCGCACCTCCGACAAGATGCCGGCGATGCTGGTGGAAACCGCCTTCATCTCCAACCCGGATGAAGAGAAGCGGCTGGCCGACCCGGCCTTCCAGCGCACGCTCGCCAGCGCGATCCTGGACGGTGTCGACCGCTATTTTTCGCGCCAGCCGCCGCCGGGCACGCTGTACGCGGCGCGCGCGCAGGCCAACCAGTCGGCGCAGATTCCGTCATCCGGGCGGACCATGGACATCGCCGCGGTGGGCGCCGGCGGCAGTCCCTGACGTCGCGACCGTCGCCGCGTCCGATGTGTTCCGCCATGCGCCGGATACGGTGGGCGTGGCCGGCTAGAATCCTCGGGTGAGCATCCGTCAACTCCCCGATACCCTGATCAACCAGATCGCCGCCGGCGAGGTCGTCGAGCGACCTGCGTCCGTGGTCAAGGAGCTGGTCGAAAACGCGCTGGACGCAGGCGCCAAACGCATCGACATCGACCTCGAGGAAGGCGGCACCCGCCTGATCCGCATCCGCGACGATGGCGGCGGCATCGCGCCGGAGGAGCTGCCGCTGGCGGTGAGCCGCCACGCCACCAGCAAGATCGCCTCCATCGATGACCTCGAAGCGGTAGCCACGCTCGGCTTCCGCGGCGAGGCGCTGCCGTCGGTGGCCTCGGTCAGCCGTTTCCGCCTCGCCTCGCGTCGGCGCGAGGCCGAGCATGGCGCCGAGCTGCGCATCGATGGCGGCAGGCTGGGCGAAGTCGCGCCGAACGCACATCCGCACGGCACCACGGTGGAAGTGCGCGACCTGTTCTTCAACGTGCCGGCGCGGCGCAAGTTCCTGCGCGCCGAGCGCACCGAGCTGTCGCATATCGAGGAGTGGCTGCGCACGCTGGCGCTGGCGCGGCCCGACGTGGAGATCCGGGTCAGCCACAACGGCAAGCCGTCGCGGCGCTGGAAGGGCGAGGGCCACCTGCTCAGCGACGTGCGCCTGCACGAGGCGCTGGGCGAGGAGTTCGCCCGCAACGCGCTGCGCGTGGACCACGCCGGCGCCGGCATGCGCCTGCACGGCTGGATCGCGCAGCCCGCGTACAACCGCGCCAGCGCCGACCAGCAGTACCTCTACGTCAACGGCCGCAGCGTGCGCGACCGCAACATCGCCCACGCGGTGCGGCAGGCCTACAGCGACGTGCTGTTCCACGGCCGCCATCCGGCCTACGTGCTGTTCCTCGAACTCGACCCGCGCGGCGTCGACGTGAACGTGCACCCGGCCAAGCACGAGGTGCGCTTCCGCGAATCGCGCCTGGTGCATGACTTCGTCTACCGCAGCCTGCACGCCGCGTTGGCCGAGACCCGCGCCGGCAGCATGGCCACGCCCACCCCGCCGATGTCGGTGCCTGCCGCGGACGCGCCGCGCTGGTCGATGCCGTCGCCGCCGCAGCAGCAGGCCATGGGCCTGCGTGTGGGCGATGCGCCCGCCGCCTATGCCGCGCTGTACGCGCTGCGTGCCGATGCTGCATCGACGCAGCCGCTGGCTGCGATGCCGATGCCGGACGACGCGCCCGGCGGCATGCCGCCACTTGGCTTCGCCGTCGCCCAGCTGCACGGCATCTACATCCTCGCCGAGAACGCCGAGGGCCTGGTGGTGGTCGACATGCACGCCGCCCACGAGCGCATCGGCTACGAAAAATTGAAGGCCGCGCACGACGGCGCCGGCCTGCGCACCCAGCCGCTGCTGGTGCCCAGCAGCCTGGCGGTGTCCGAACGCGAGGCCGACATCGCCGAGCGCGAATCGGAGACGCTGGCGCAGCTGGGCTTCGAGGTGCAGCGCAGCGGACCGCAGTCGCTGCTGCTGCGCAGCGTGCCGGCGCTGCTGGCCCACGGTGACGTGGAGGCGCTGCTGCGCGATGTGCTCACCGACCTGCGCGAACACGGCAACACCCGCCGGGTGGCCGAGACCCGCGACGAGCTGCTGGCCACCATGGCCTGCCACGGCGCGGTGCGCGCCAACCGCAGGCTCACCATTCCCGAGATGAACGCGCTGCTGCGCGAGATGGAAGCCACCGAACGGTCCGGCCAGTGCAACCACGGCCGCCCCACGTGGACGCGTTTTTCGCTGGCGGAGATGGACAAATGGTTCCTGCGCGGTCGTTGATCCTGCTCGCCGTCGCCGCATTGGCGGTGGCTGCCTGCAATCGATCCACCGAGCCCAGCGCGGCGCAACAAGCCGCGAAGGCGAAGGCCGCGGCCGCGTTCGCCGCGTCCGAACAGGCGTGGCGCGCGCAGCGATTGGCGGAACTGACCAGGCCCGATGGCTGGGCCAGCCTGATCGGCCTGCACTGGCTGGATGCGGGCGCGCACCGCGTCGGCAGCGCCGCCGACAACGGCATCCGCCTGCTGCTGGGCCCGCCGCACCTGGGCGTGTTCAGCGTGCGCGACGGCAAGGCACGCTTCGTGGCCGATGCGATGGTCACCATTGATGGAAAGCCCGGCAAGGGCGGCGCCCTGCGTAGCGATGCCGATGAAGGCGGCCCCAGCGTCATCGCGTTCGACGACGGCAAGGGGCTGGCCACGGTGATCGAGCGCGGCGGCCGGCTGGCGCTGCGGGTCAAGCACAGCGAGGCCGACAGCCGGGTACATTTCGCCGGCCTGGAGTACTGGCCGGGCGGCCCGCAGTGGCGGGTGCAGGCGCGCTTCATCCCGCATCCGCCGGGCAGGACATTGCCGATCGCCAACATCATCGGCACCACCGACGAGATTCCCAACCCCGGGGTGGTCGAGTTCACCCGCAGCGGCACGCCGTTCCGGCTGGAGGCGCTGGACCAGGGCGAGGGCACCCTGTTCCTGGTGTTCGCCGACCGCACCAGTGGCCATGGCAGCTACGGCGCCGGACGCTTCATCGACGCACCGATGCCGGATGCGCAGGGCCGGCTGGCGCTCGATTTCAACCGCGCCTACAACCCGCCGTGCGCATTCACCCCGTTTGCCACCTGCCCGCTGCCGCCGCCGGAAAACCGGTTGGACCTGCGGGTGGAAGCGGGCGAAAAAACCTATCGCAAGCCCGAATCCCCTTCCAAGGACGCCTGATGAAATTCCGATTGCCCGCCTTCCTGCTGTGCGCCCTGCTGGTTCCCGCTGCCGTCGCGGTCCAGCTCGAGCAGTCGCAGCCGCCGGCACAGCCGCAACCGGCGCAAGCGCAGGCGGACGCCAAACGTCCGCTGCTGTGGAAGGTGTCCGACGCCGACAATTCCGTCTATCTGCTGGGCTCGTTCCACCTGCTCAAGGCCGACGACTACCCGCTGCCGGTGGAAGTGGACCGCGCCTTCGACGACAGCGCTTCGCTGCTGTTCGAGATCGACCCGGCGGCGCTGACCGCGCCCGATTCGATGGCGGTGATGCAGAAGTACATGGCCTACGAGGATGGCAAGAGCCTGAGCACCGTGTTGCCCAAGCCGACGCTGGAGAAGCTGTCCACGCTGGTGTCGGCCGGCGGCGGCAGCGTGCAGGCGCTGGAGCACAGCGAGCCGTGGGCGGTGAGCCTGGGCCTGGTGCTGGGCGTCACCCGTGCGATGGGTTTCAGCCAGGAATTGGGGCTGGACCGCAAGCTGATGGCGCGCGCCAGCGACGCCGGCAAGCCGGCCGCCGGGCTGGAAACGGTGGAAGACCAGATGCGCGCGATGGACGCGGTGCCCTATGCCGAACAGGCGCAGGGCATGGACGAGTTCCTGTCCGACCCGCAGAAGGCGATCCGCCAGATGAGCGACATGCACGCCTGGTGGCGCGCCGGCGACGTGGAGAAGCTGGACAGCGAGATGCGCGCAGAGATGGCGCACAAGACCCCCGAGAGCTATCGCCTGCTCGATGTCGAGCGCAACCGCGCATGGCTGCCGCAGGTGGAGAAGCGCCTGTCCGAGTCGAAGCAGGACAACACGCTGGTGGTGGTGGGCTCGCTGCACCTGCTGGGCAGCGACGGGCTGGTGGAACAGCTGAAGGCGAAGGGCTACACGGTCGAGCGGATCTGCGACAGCTGCGCAGCGGACTGAGTCGCCGGCGCTATGCGCCCGCCTGCATCACGATGCAATCCACCGGGCAGGCCGGTACGCACAATTCGCAGCCGGTGCACAGGTCATCCAGCACGGTGTGCATGTGCTTGGGGCCGCCAAGGATGGCGTCCACCGGGCAGGCCTGGATGCATTTGGTGCAGCCGATGCAGTCGGCTTCGATGATGAAGGCCAGTTCGCCGGGCTTATGGGTGCCGCGACTGCGGTCATAGGGTTGCGGCGCGACGCCCAGCGCCTTCGCCAGCGCGCGCGCGCCGGCATCGCCGCCGGGCGGGCAACGGTCGATGCCGGCCTCGCCGCGGGCCATCGCCTCGGCGTAGGGGCGGCAGCCGTCGAAGCCGCACTGCCCGCACTGGGTCTGCGGCAGCAGGCGGTCGATGCGTTCGACGGGGTCGATCATGGCGCGTTGCCGCTGCGCGAGGCAGGCCGGACGGCACCGTTCGCGCACACGGAAGTCTTCATAGCGATTCGGCGAGCGGCAACAGTTCGCGGTCCTCGTGCTGGATGCGCGCGTGCAGCGCGTCCAGCATGGTCCCGAGCTGTCGGCTGAAATCCCGTGGGTCGGCGGCGATCCGTGCCGCCGTGTTCCAGTGCGCGGCGAAGTCCCCGTAGGCCGTCGCCAGCCCGCCCATCTCGTGCTGGAAGCGTTTGCCGATGGCGGCGACCTGCGGGTCGCTGGCGTTGGCCAATGCCGGGTACAGCATGCGGTCCTCGATCGCCAGGTGCAGCTTGATGGTCGCGTCGATCTTCTTGAGCTCTGCGAACAGCGCGCCGGCATTTTCCGCCACGTCCGCCTGCACCAGCCTGCGCAGCTCATCCATGCTGGCGTAGAGGGCGTCGTGGTCGCTCTTGATCCTGCTGGTGTTCATCGGTCGACCAAAGGACGAAGCGGTGCAGGGAAGTATGGGCCTTCGCGCGTGAAGAACGCGGTGCGCTCAGCGCACCGGCATGCCCGGCTGCGCGCCGGCATCAGCGTCCAGCAGCGCCAGCGCGCCGCCGTCGAAGCCGGCCGACAGGATCATCCCTTCGCTCAGGCCGAAGCGCATCTTGCGCGGCGCGAGGTTGGCGATGAACACCACGCTGCGGCCGACCAGTTTTTCCGGTTCGCCGTAGCTGCCGCGGATGCCGGAGAAAATCTGCCGCTGGCCCAGTTCGCCGGCGTCCAGCAGGAAGCGCAGCAGCTTGTCGGAACCGTCGACGAAGCCGCATTCCAGCACCCTGCCGATGCGCAGGTCGAGCCTGGCGAAGTCGTCGATGCCGATGTATCCGCTCGCGTCGGCGGCCGGCGCAGGGGAGGGGGCTTCTTCCTTCTTCACAGACTTCGCTTCCGTCTTCTTCGTGGCGGCCGCGGGCATGGGCGCGGCAAGCGTGTCCTTCGACGCCTCCACCATCGCCTCGATCTGCTTCGGGTCGATGCGGGTGAACAGCGGTGCGTAGGCGTTGATGCCGCGCGCCAGCAGCGGCGCATCGAGGTCGTCCCAGCCGGCCACCGGCGCGGCGAGGAAGGCGGCGGCCTGCGCGCAGGTGCGCGGCAGGATCGGCGCCAGCGCGGCGGCCAGCACGCGGAACAGGTTCAGGCCCTGCGTGCACACGGCCTGCAGTTCGGCATCCGCGCCCTCCTGCTTGGCAATGACCCACGGCTTGCGGTCGTCGATGTACTTGTTGGCCTCGTCGGCCAGCGCCATGGTCTGGCGGATCGCGGACGCGGCGTCATTGCGCTCGTAGGCTTCGCGCACGCCGGCCAGCGCATCAACGAAGCGCGCGTACTGGTCGGAATCCGGTAGCGCCTCCGCCAGCCTTCCGCCAAAGCGCTTGTCGATGAAGCCGGCGCAGCGGCTGGCGAGGTTGACGAACTTGCCGACCAGGTCGCTGTTCACCCGCGCGGTGAAGTCGGCGAGGTTCAGGTCGAGGTCGTCCACGCCGCCCGAGGACTTCGCCGCGAAGTAGTAGCGCAGCGCCTCCGGGTCCAGCCCGGCGTCGAGGTAGGTGCGCGCCATGATGAAGGTGCCGCGCGACTTGCTCATCTTGGCGCCGTCCACGGTCAGATAGCCGTTGACGTGCAGGCGGGTGGGTGCGCGCATGCCGGCGCCGTGCAGTACCGCCGGCCAGAACAGGCCGTGGAAGTTGACGATGTCCTTGCCGATGAAGTGGTGCAGTTCGGCCTTGCTGTCCGGGGCGAGGAATGCGTCGAAATCGGCGCCGTTGTTCGCGCACAGGTTGCGGAAGCTGGACAGGTAGCCGATCGGCGCGTCCAGCCAGACGTAGAAATACTTGCCCGGTGCGTTCGGGATCTCGAAGCCGAAATACGGCGCGTCGCGCGAGATGTCCCAGGCCCGCAGCCCGCCGTCGGCGTCCAGCCACTCCATCAGCTTGGCCTTCACGCCGGGTAGCATCGTGTCCTGCGCCAGCCACTCGCGCAGGAACGCTTCGAAGCGGCCGACCTCGAAGAAGTAGTGCTCGGAATCGCGCAGCTCGGGCGTGGCGCCGGAGACCACCGACTTCGGGTCGATCAGGTCGGTCGGGCCGTAGGTGGCGCCGCAGACCTCGCAGTTGTCGCCGTACTGGTCGGCGGCCTTGCAGTTGGGGCAGGTGCCCTTGATGTAGCGGTCGGGCAGGAACATGCCCTTGGCCGGATCGAAGAACTGCGCCACGCTGCGGCGGGCGATGTGGCCGCCGGCATCGAGCCGCGCGTAGATCTGTTCGGTCAGTGCGCGGTTGGCGGTCGAATTGGTGGAGTCGTAGTGGTCGAAGGCCACGCCGAAGGCGGCGAAGTCGCGCTCGTGGCCTTGCTGGATCGCGGCGATGAAGGCCTCGGGCGTGGTGCCGGCCTTTTCGGCGGCCAGCATGATCGGCGTGCCGTGGGTATCGTCGGCGCAGACGTAGTGCACCGTGTCGCCGCACATCCGCCGCGCCCGCACCCAGATGTCGGCCTGGATGTAGCCGACCAGATGCCCCAGGTGCAGCGGGCCGTTGGCGTAGGGCAGGGCATTGGTGACGAGCGCGGAGCGGGGCATGGGCATGGGGCGCGTGAGGGGACGCCGATTATCGCATGCGCTGTCGCGGCCACCGGCCGCCTTGGCTGCTCACTCGCGTTGCCACACCTGCTGCCGGCAGAACATCGCGATGCAGCCGGACATGCCCAGCGCCCCCCCGCTTTCCAGCAGTGCAAGCTTGGCGCGGTAATCCTTGCCGTTCTCGGGGTCGAGCACACGCCCGCCCGACCAGCCGCCGTCGCCATCGGGGCGCAGGCCCCACAGGATCACCAGTCCGCGGATCGGCTTGCCGTGCAGCGGCCCCTTGCAGGCCTTGCAGGGCGGGTTCGGGCCGTCCTTCAGGTCGAGGATGTCGACCACCCGGCCGGCGATACTGCCGTCGCGGGCGCGGTAGAGCTCCACCACCGACTTGGGCTTGCCGGTGGCGTCATCGATGGTTTTCCAGCGTCCCAACGGCGCTTCCTGCGCGGGCGCAGCGGCGGCCATGGCCAGCAGCAGGCCGGCGACGGTCGCGCGTCCCCACTGGCGCAACGCGCCGAAAACGGTCCGGGAAGCGGGTCGTCCGAATGGCGCGTGGAGGGTGGTCAATCCACCCGCACCCAGGTGGCGGTGCGGCAGATGAAGGCCACGCAGCCCTTCACTTCCAGCTTCTTGCCGCCGTCCACCAGCTTGACCGACTTGGCGGTGAAGTTGCGGTCTTCCGACGGCTTGTAGCCGTTGCCGCCGCCCCAGGTCCCGTCCTTGTTCGCCTTCAGGTTCCACAGGGTGACGATGCCGACCATCGGCTTGTTCTGGTGCTGCCCGCTGCAGGTGGTGCAGGTGGCGGGCACGCCCACCGCTTCCACGATCTTCGCGGCGAGGGTGCCGTTCTTGGCCTCGTAGATTTCCGAGACGGTCATGACCTTGCCGGTCTTGTCGTCCAAGGTCTTCCACTTGCCGACCGGCGAGGCGTGTTGCTGCGCGGTCGCCGCGAACGAAAGCGACGCCAGCGCCGCTGCCAGGATCATCTTGCGCATGAACTTCCCTCCCAGGGAACTGCGGGCGCGCGACGCGGCCCTTGTGCGCTTTATAACCCATCCGGAAGGGTATGGAACAGGCGTGGCCCGGCGTTTGCCAGCCCCGCTGCGCCTGGCTTCAGGGTTTGTCCTGTGTTGCGGCTTTCCCGGCTGCGGGCTTGACCTCCGGTTCCACCCGCTCGACGTCGCCCACCGTCACCTGACCCACCTTCAGGTCCACCCAATAGGTGTCCTGCCACTCGCGATACTGCTTCGGGTCCCAGAACTGCGGGTCGTAGAAGCGGGTGGCGTCGATGCTGCCGTACCCGGGAACGATGATCTGGACCGAACTGCTCATTGAACCGACGCGGCTTCCCGTCATCTTGCCGCGTGCACGCCTGAGCGCGGCGGCCAGTCGCGGCTCCGCCGCCTCGTCGGCGTATTCGCGATGGATCCCGCGCGCCGCGGCCAATGCGCGCTTGCGCTCCGCTTCGCTCAGGGTGTTCCAGTAGTAGTCCCGCTTGCGCGAGAAGAAGTCATAGCCGCGTTCGGCGGCAAGGTCCATCCACACCAGCCCCAGCGCCCGGTCCTGGGCCACGCCCATGCCGTCCCAGTACATCTCGCCGACCACCGCCTGGGACGGTTTGTCGGCATACCAGGCCGCGCGCTTGAACTGCTCGATCGCCTCGGTGAAGGCCTTCCTGGAGTAGGCCTCCAGCCCCGAGTTGCGGTAGCGCAGGTCGGGGTGGCCTTCGAGGAAGCCGCCGGCCACCAAGGTATCGTCCGTGATCGGGTCGGCGGCGGGGCGGGCCGGCTGCTGCGCGATGGCATGCGAGGGTGTCAGCAGGGCGAGGGCCAGGAAGAGCGCGAGGCGGTTCTGCATGATTGGTGAATCCGGGAAGTCTGGGGGACAGCTTGGCGCAGTGGAAAGTGCGTGGAAACCGGCCAAAGTCATGGTGGGCAAAAGAAGAGCCCGGCTTGCGCCGGGCTCCAGTCTGGAACATGCATCTGTTGTTGCTTAGAACTTGTAATTGAAGCGGGTGAACAGCGTGCGGCCGAACAGGTCGTACTGGGTCGCGCTCGACGGGATGTTGCCGAAGCGACCGAAACCGACGCCATTCGAAATGGTGTCCGGTTCCTTGTCGAACACGTTGCGCACGCCGACCAGCAGTGACCACTTGGGACGCTCGAAGTGCACCGACAGGGTGTGGTACACCCGCGAGTCGGCGACAGTGTCGAACACCGCGTTCTGGAAGCCGAAGTAGGTGGTGGACGAGAGCGGGGTGAGGCGCTCGGTCTTGTCCACGTACTCCATGAACCAGGTGTAGGTCCAGTCGTTGCGCTTCAGGGCGGCCCGGATGTTGCCAACCAGCTTGGGACGACCGATGGTGCCGTTGCGTTCATTGGTTGCCAGGCCATCGGCGGCAGCAGCGCTGAACGTACGTGCGAAGTCCTCCATCATGTAGGTGACTTGGCCTTCGACGTCCAGCGAGCCAAACCCGAAATCCTTCTCGAAACGGGTCAGCAGGTCGTAGCCGCGCACCTTCTGCTTGTCCACGTTGGTGTAGGTCGGGTACACCGTCTCGATCTTGTTCGGTGCGGTGGGGTGGTCAGGGGCGTTGCGTTCCAACTGGGTGCAGTAGTAGTTGGGGAACACTTCCGCGTAGTAGCAGCCACCCACGATCCCGGCCGCGGTCAACTCGGTGATCTGGTTGTTGACCTGGTACTCGAAGTAGTCGAGGGCGACGCTGACCGGTGCGAAAGTCGGGGTCCAGACAATGCCTGCAGTGAATGCGGTCGAGGTTTCCGCCTCGAGCTCGTCGCCCGCGCCCCGCTTGAACGCTTCGGCAGTCACCGGGTTGCCCGC
>JANJSW010000131.1 GCA_024711415.1 Thermomonas sp.
CCCGCGAGCGCGCAGCCGCCGGCGCCCGCGGCGACCGATGCGCAGGCCGCAGCGGCGACGACCGTCGTCGCAGCACCGGCGGGCGCTCCCCCGGCAACCGCCGCGAGAACCATCGCCGGCATCCCGGCGCGGCCGGCCAAGACCGGCGCGACCGTGCAGCAACCGGCGCATGCCGCCCCGCCCAGCGCGGCCGGCAGCATCGGCGGCACCCTGTTCGCGCTGGCGCTGGTGCTGGGGCTGATCTTCGGACTGGCTTGGCTGGCGCGGCGGATGCCGGGGATGACCGGCCTGCGCGGCAATTCCGGCCTGCGGGTGGTGCGTTCGCTGGGGCTGGGCGCACGCGAGCGGCTGGTGGTGGTGGAAGTGGGCGGCACTCAGCTGCTGCTCGGCACCGGCGCCGCCGGCACCCGGTTGCTGCACACCCTGGAAACCCCGCTCGCGGACGACGCCCCGGCGCAACCCACGCCATTCGCGCAGCTGCTGGCGCAACGCCTCGGAAAAAAGCCGGCATGACCCTGTCCCTGCCCCGTGCGCGCACGCTGCTGGTCCTGTGCGCGCTGATCTGCTGCCTGTTCGCGGGCGACGCGTTCGCGCAGGCTGCCCAAGCCGCGCAGGCGGCGCCGGCAGCGGCACCCGCCGCGCCGTCGCTGCCGGACGTGAATGTCGGCCAGATCGGCAACCAGCCGGTCAGCATGCCGATGCAGGTGTTGCTGCTGATGACCAGCATCACCCTGCTGCCGGCGCTGCTGCTGGGGGTGACCGCGTTCACCCGCATCATCATCGTGCTCAGCCTGCTGCGGCAGGCGCTGGGCACCGGCCAGGCGCCGTCCAACCAGGTCCTGCTGGCGCTGGCGCTGTTCCTCACCATGATGGTGATGCAACCGGTGTTCGACCAGTCGTGGAACGCAGGCATCGCGCCCTATCTCGACAAGCAGATGGACTTCCGCACCGCCTGGGAGGCGGCATCGGGGCCGTTCCGTGCCTTCATGCTGGCGCAGGTACGCGAAAACGACCTGATGACCTTCGCCAACCTGTCCAACACGGGACCCTACGCCACCCCGCAGGACGTGCCGTTCGGGGTGCTGGCAGCGTCCTTCCTCACCAGCGAACTGAAGACCGCGTTCGAGATCGCGTTCCTGATCTACATCCCGTTCGTGATCATCGATCTGGTGGTGGCCAGCGTGCTGATGTCGATGGGCATGATGATGCTCTCCCCGATGCTGATCTCGGCCCCGTTCAAGATCCTGCTGTTCGTGCTGGTGGACGGCTGGGTACTGGTGGTCGGCGCGCTGGCCGGCAGTTTCAACACGATCTGACGGGACCCGCCGATGAGTCCGGAAACCGCACTCACCCAGCTGGCCCAAGGGCTGTACATGGCCCTGCTGCTGGCCATGCCGCTGCTGCTGGCGGTGCTGGCCACCGGCGTGGTGGTGGGCATCCTGCAGGCCGCCACCTCGATCAACGAGCCCACCGTGGCGTTCGTGGCCAAGGTCGTCGCGCTGGTGGCGGTGGTGGCGCTGATGGGCAACTTCCTGCTGGGGCGGCTGGTGTCGTTCACCACCGAGCTGTTCCAGCAGATCCCGCATCTGATCGGCTGACGCCGGCGGCATGGACGACGTCACCTTCATCAGCGCGCAGGGGGTGAACCTGTTCGCGATGCTGGGCACTGTGCTCTGGCACGCGATCCGGATCGGCGCGGCGCTGCAGGTGCTGCCCTATATCGGCGGCCGCGGCATGCCGGCGCGGGCGCGGCTGATCATCACCCTGGCGGTGTCGGCGGCGCTCTCGGGAATGCTGCCGGTGCCGCCGCCGGCGGCGGTGGACGCGCTCACCGCGCTGAACGTGCTGCGCGAATTCGCCATCGGGATCTCCATCGGGCTGGTGCTGCGGCTGGCGTTCGAGGTCGGCATCCTGACCGGCCAATTCATTTCGCAGGACATGGCGCTGTCGTTCGCGACCATGGCCGATCCGGCCAACCAGAGCCAGATGTCGGTGCTGTCGGTGTGGTTCTACCTGTGCTTCGGCCTGATCTTCTTCACCCTGGATGCCCACCTGGCACTGTTCAAACTGCTGGCCGACAGCTACCGCGCGCAGCCCATCGGAACGCCGTTCGCCGATTTTTCCGCGTTTCTGGCGGCCGTTCCCGCCTTTTTCCCGACCGTTCTGCGCGCCTCCGTACTGCTGTCGCTGCCGGTCACGGTGGCGATGCTGGCGGTCAACATCGTGGTGGGCGTGCTGTCCCGCGCCGCGCCGCAGTTCAACCCCATCCAGATCGGCATGCCGCTGGCGCTGCTGGTCGGCCTGACCCTGCTGGTGGTGCTGGTACGCGAATTGCTTCCCCCCGTTGAGGCGTTGTTCGGGCAGGCATTCGAGGCCGCCCGCGCCATCACGGGTTGAGTTGGAATGAGCGAAGCGGCCGACCGCGAAGACCGGACAGAAGCCCCCAGTCCCAAACGCCTGCGCGAGGCCCGCGAACGCGGCGACGTGCCGCGTTCGCGCGAGCTGGCCAACGTGGCGGTGCTGGGCGCCACCGCCGTCGCCATCCTGGCCAGCAGCGGCTACATGGCACGCACCTCGCTCGGCTGGATGCAGGGCGCGCTGAGCTTCGATCCCACCCTGATCGGCCACACCGACCGGCTGTTGCCGCACGCCGCCCTGCTGCTGGCCGGCGCCGCCTTGCCGGTGCTGCCGCTGCTGGCGGTGGCGCTGCTGGCCTGCTTCATCGCGCCGCTGGCGATGGGCGGCATCGTGTTCAGCAACCAGGCGCTGCAGCCCAACTTCGATCGCCTGAGCCCGATGGCCTGGCTGCGCCGCACCTACGGCCAGGAAGGCGCGGCGGAACTGGTCCGGCAGATCCTGCGGATCCTGATCATCGGCGCCATCGGCGCGTGGGCGGTGCACCGGGCGCTGCGCTTCATCCCGCAGCTGCAGAAGATGCCGCTGGAGGCCGCAGTCTCCGAAGGCATGGGCTTCATGCTGCACGTGCTGGTCGCGGTGGTCGGCGCGATGGGCCTGCTGGCCGCCGCCGACGTGCCCTACCAGCACTGGAACTGGCGGCAGAAGCTGAAGATGACCAAGCAGGAGCTGCGCGACGAGCACAAGGAAAACGAGGGCAACCCGGAGGTCAAGGGCAAGGTCCGCCAGCTGGCCCGGCAGATGTCGCAGCGGCGGATGATGGAAGCGGTGCCCGAGGCCGACGTGATCGTCACCAACCCCACCCACTACGCGGTGGCGCTGAAGTACGAGGCCGGCAGGATGCGCGCGCCCAAGGTGGTGGCGATGGGGGTGGACGAGATCGCGCTGAAGATCCGCGAGATCGGCAACGCCCACCGGGTGACCACGGTCGAGGCGCCGCCGCTGGCACGCGCCTTGTATCGCAACGCCAAGCTCGACCAGGAAATCCCCGTGCAGCTCTACGCCGCCGTCGCCCAGGTGCTCTCCTACGTGTTCCAGCTGCGCCGCTGGCACCCTTCGCACGGCCCGATGCCCCAGCTGGCCACGGTTGCCGTGGATCCGTCGCTGGATGACGGGAAATCGCCGCGATGAGCGCCGCCCCCGACAACCGCCCGCAGGGCGCCGGCTCGCTGTCTTCGCTGCTGCAGTCGATGCGCAGCGGCGCGGCGGCGCCGGTAGTGGTGCTGGCGATGCTGTCGATGGTGGTGGTGCCGCTGCCGCCGTTCCTGCTCGACATCCTGTTCACCGTCAACATCGCGATGTCGCTGATGGTGCTGCTGGCGGTGGTGTACGTGAAGCGCCCGCTGGAGTTCTCGGTGTTCCCCAGCGTCCTGCTGATGGTCACCCTGCTGCGGCTGTCGCTGAACGTGGCCTCCACCCGCGTGGTGCTGCTGCACGGCCACCAGGGCGGCGCCGCGGCCGGCCATGTCATTGAATCGTTCGGCAACTTCGTGGTCGGCGGCAGCTACGCGGTCGGCATCGTGGTGTTCGCCATCCTCACCATCGTCAACTTCGTGGTGGTGACCAAGGGCTCCGGGCGCATCTCGGAAGTGTCGGCGCGCTTCATCCTCGACGCCCTGCCCGGCAAGCAGATGGCGATCGACGCCGACCTCAACGCCGGCCTGCTGACCCGCGAGGAAGCCAAGCTGCGCCGCGAGGAAGTGCGCAACGAGGCCGATTTCTACGGCTCGATGGACGGCGCCAGCAAGTTCGTCCGCGGCGACGCCATCGCCGGGTTGCTGATCCTGTTCATCAACCTGATCGGCGGCGTGCTGATCGGCATCCTGCAGCACGACATGGCCTTCGGCGACGCCATGCAGACCTACACCCTGCTGGCGATCGGCGACGGCCTGGTGGCGCAGCTGCCGGCGCTGCTGGTGTCCACCGCGGTGGCCATGCTGGTCACCCGCGCCACCCGCGAACAGGAAATGGGCGCCGCGGTCGGCGCGCAGGTGTTCGGCCAGCGCCGCGCGCTGGTGGTGGCGGCGGCGCTGATGGGCCTGATCGGCATCGTGCCGGGCATGCCCAACCTGCCGTTCCTGCTGTTCGCCTTCATCCTCGGCTATGCCGCCTGGCGGCTGAAGAAACACGAGGAAGCGGAAGCCGCCCCGGCCGCGCAGGACGTGGCGGCCCCGGGTTCCAGCGCGGTGGCGGAACTGAGCTGGGACGAAGTGGCGCCGGTCGAACCGCTGGGCCTGGAAGTCGGCTACAAGCTGATCGCACTGGTCGACAAGGCACAGGGCGGCGAACTGCTGACCCGCCTCAAGGGCGTGCGCCGCAAGCTGACCCAGGACCTGGGCTTCCTGATCCCGGCCGTGCACGTGCGCGACAACCTCGAACTGGCCGCCGGCCAGTACCGCATCCTGGTCCACGGGGTACCGGTGGCCGGCGGCGACCTGCATCCGGACCGGATGCTGGCGCTCGATCCGGGCCGGGTGTTCGGCCCGCTGGAAGGCATCCCCGGCAAGGACCCGGCATTCGGGCTGGACGCCACCTGGATCCTGCCCAGCCAGCGCGCCCACGCCGAATCGCTGGGCTACACGGTGGTCGATGCCGGCACCGTGGTCGCCACCCACCTGTCGCACCTGGTGCGCGAACGTGCCGCCGAGCTGCTGGGACACGACGAAGTGCAGCAGCTGCTGGCCAGCGTCGGCAAGGCGTCGCCCAAGCTCGTCGAAGACCTGACGCCGAAGCTGCTGCCGCTGTCGGTGATCGTGCGGGTGCTGCAGTCGCTGCTGACCGAGAAGGTGCCGCTGCGGCAGATGCGCCGGATCGTGGAGGCGCTGCTGGAACACGGCATCCACACCCAGGACCCGTCGGTGCTGACCTCGGCGGTGCGCACAGCGCTGGGCCCGTTCATCGTGCAGGAACTCAATGGCATGGCGCCGGAGCTGCCGGTATTCACCCTGGCCCCGCAATTGGAACGCATATTGCAGGACTCGGTCAGCGGCCAGGGCGCCGCGTTGGAACCCGGACTCGCCGAGCGTCTGCACCAGAACCTCAGCGAGTGCGTGGCCCGGCAGGAACAGCGCGGCGAACCCGCGATCCTGCTGGTCCCGGGCGGGATCCGCGCGGCGATCTCGCGGCTGGTACGCCACAGCGTGCCGCAGCTTTCGGTGCTGGCCTACGGCGAGGTGCCGGAAGACAAGCGGTTGCGGTTGCTGGGGGCGGTTGGCTGAGCTTGGCACTCCACAGACTGGATAGCGGATCGACACCATGAGAATCAAACGCTTCATCGCCCCCGACATGCGCACCGCGCTGCGCATGGTGCGCGACGAACAGGGCCCCGACGCGGTGATCCTGTCCAGCCGCCAGGCCGCCGAGGGTGGCGTGGAAGTGGTGGCCGCCACCGATTACGACGAAGCGCTGGTGCAGCAGACCCTGCGCACCATGAACGTGCCCACGCTTGCCGCCGAAGCGCCGGCCCGCATCCCGACGGCCCGCGCCGTGTTCCGGATCGACGGCGTGGAAGTGCCGCCGCTGGAAAAAGCCGCGCCGCCGGAGCGCCCGGCCAGCCGACTGGAACAGATGATGGCCGCGTTCAAGCCCGCGCGTGCGCCGGCTGCCGCCACGGCCGGCGCTGCCGCGCCGCAGCCCGAACCCGCCGCTGCCGCTGCCGCAACCGCGCCGCGCATCGACGTGCGCATCGACGACGAAACCGACCAGCCCGTCGATTTCGCCCAGGCCCTGCGTCGCGCCGCCGTCCCGCCGGCACCGGCCGAAGTGCCGCCCACGCCGGTGGCAAGTCTGCCGATCCAGCCCCCGGTCGCCGCCCCACTGCCCGCGCCGCAGGCGCCGGCGACCGCCGAGGCCCCGCCGACCCTGCGGGTGATCGAAACCGATCCCGCGGTGTCCGCGCTGCGCGCCGAACTGGCGGCGATGCGCAAGGTGATCGAACGCGAGATGGGCCAGTTCGCCAGCGAACGCCTGCGCGGCTCGCCCGCGCGCGCCGCCGCGCTCGACGCGCTGGCCGCGTTCGGCTGCGACGACTCCCTGTCGCAACGGATCGCCCAGCGCCTGGACCCCACCCTGCAAACCGAAGCCATCCTCGCCCCGCTGCGCGAAGCGCTGGCCGCGGAGCTGCCGGTGGCCGACGAAGAACTGCTGGAGCGCGGCGGCATCATCGCCCTGCTCGGCCCCACCGGCGCCGGCAAGACGACCACGATCGCCAAATTGGCCGCCCGCTATGCCGCCCGCCACGGCGCCCGCGACGTGGCGCTGGTCAGCGCCGACAACGAACGTGCCGGCGCCCGCGAGCAGCTGCACGTGCTCGGCCGCCGGCTGGGCGTGACCGTCTGCGACGCCGACGGCCCGGAAGCCCTCACCCACGCGCTGGAGCAGCTGGCCGACTACCCTCTGGTACTGATCGATACCGCCGGCCACGGCCTGCGCGACCGCGCCCTGCTGCGGCAGATCCTGTGGGTGCGCGCCGCCAGCAACGTGCGCAGCCTGCTGGTGCTGCCAGCCAACGCGCATCCGGCCGACCTCGGCGAACTGCTGCGCCGCTACCGCCCGGCGGCGCCGGAGGCGGTGATCCTGACCAAGCTGGACGAAAGCATCCGTCCGGGCGCGGCACTCTCGGTGCTGGTGCAGCATAATCTGCCGATGGCGTACACCACCTCCGGCCAACGGGTACCCGAGGACATCGAGCTGGCCGACGCCCGGGAGCTGGCCAGCGCCCTGGATTTCCCGCGTCGCGACAGCGCCGCCAGCACCCACCAAGACGAAGGCCGCCATGCATCCGCTTGAGTCCCACCGCCCCGCGAACGCCAATGCCGCGCCCCGCGTGATCGCCGTGACCGGCGGCAAGGGCGGCGTGGGCAAGACCACCACCTCGATCAACCTCGCCATGGCGCTGGTCAACGCCGGCCAGCGCACCATGCTGCTGGACACCGACCTCGGCCTGGCCAATGTCGACGTGATGCTGGGCCTGTCGCCGCGCTTCACCCTGGCCGACGTGTTCGCCGGCCGCTGCGAGCTGCGCGACACCGTGATCGAAGGCCCGCGCGGCCTGCTGGTGGTGCCGGCCGCCTCCGGCAAGCGCCACATGACCGAGCTGCTGCCGCAGCAGCACGTCGGTCTGGTCAACGCGTTCTCGCAACTCGACATCCCGCTGGACGTGATGATCGTGGACACCCCCGCCGGCATCAGCGACGGCGTGCTGACCTTCTGCCAGGCCGCGCAGGACATCATCCTGGTGGTTTGCGACGAACCTGCCTCGGTGACCGACGCCTACGCCCTCATCAAGGTGCTCAGCCGCGACCGCGGCGTGAACCGCATCCAGGTGCTCGCCAACCAGGTGCCCAACGTCAATGAAGGGCGCGCGGTGTTCGACAAGCTGGAGCGGGTGACCTCGCGCTTCCTCGACGTCACCCTGTCCTACCTCGGCGCGATCCCGCGCGACGAATGGCTGCGGCTGGCGGTGCAGCGGCAGGAGTCGGTGGTCGATGCCTTCCCCACCGCGCCCGCATCGCTGGCGTTTCGCGATATCGTGCGCAAGATCGGCCAATGGCAGGCGCCGCAGGGACCGCGCGGCCACGTCGAATTCTTCACCGAGCGCCTGGTCGCCGCCCAGGGGAGCGCCTGTGCATGATGAATACCGGGGCCGCCCAATACCGCGCCCAACAGACCGGTGACGCCGCCGCCATCGTGGCGCGCCACTCCGAACTGGTGCGGCGGATCGCCCACCATCTGGCGGCGCGGCTGCCCTCCAGCGTCGACATCGACGACCTGATCCAGGCCGGCATGATCGGCCTGATCGAAGCGGCGCGGAACTTCCAGTCCGACCAGGGCGCCACCTTCGAAACCTACGCCTCCATCCGCATCCGCGGTTCGATGATCGACGCGATCCGCGCCGGCGACTGGGTGCCGCGCTCGGTCCACCGCCGCTACCGCGACGTGGTCGCCGCCACCCGCAACGTGGAGCAGCGCGAAGGCCGCGCCGCGACCTCGCAGGAAATCGCCGGCGCGCTGGGCATGAGCGTCGACGACTACCACCACGTGTTGCAGGACGCCGCCCGTGGCCAGCTGCTGAGCCTGGACGAATACGCCGAGGAACACGACGGCGAGCCGCGCCTGGAGCAGCAGGACAACATCACCCCCGCCCGCCGCTTCGAGCAGGGCGCGTTCCGCACCGCCCTCGGCGATGCCATCGAAAACCTGCCGGAGCGCGAACAGCTGGTGCTGTCGCTGTACTACGAGCAGGAAATGAACCTGCGCGAGATCGGCGCGGTGCTCAACGTCAGCGAATCGCGGGTCTGCCAGATCCATGGCCAGGCGATGCTGCGGCTGCGTTCGCGGCTGACCGACTGGCGCAGCGAGATCGACGCCGAAATGGCCTGAGCGGGGCGTCCCGGGGCTGCATCCCCGGCGTGGATGCGGCACCATCAAGATTCCCGGTCGCCGACCGTTACCGTTACCGAATATCCACGGGATCCACTATGGACAAGGGCATCCGCATCCTCATCGT
>JANJSW010000135.1 GCA_024711415.1 Thermomonas sp.
CTGCGACCGCGTGGTCCCGGTCGACGTGTACGTGCCGGGCTGCCCGCCGACCGCCGAGGCGCTGGTGTACGGCATCCTGCAGCTGCAGAAGAAGATCCGTCGGATGGAACAGAATCCGTACTCGCGGACGCCCAAGCCTGAGGGCGCGCGCGCATGAGCACGCAACTGTCCGAACAGCTGGCCGCGCGTTTCGGCGCGCAGGCGGTGCAGGTCGCGTTGCCGCGTGGCGAGGTCACCCTCGAGGTGGCCCCGGCCGATTACCTTGCCGCCTGCCAGGCGCTGCGCGACGAGTTCGGCTTCGACACCTTCACCGACCTGTGCGGCGTCGACTACCTGGGCTACGGCAGCGATGAATGGGACACCGTCGGTGTCTCGTCCGAAGGTTTCAGCCGTGGCGTCGAAGGGCAGGGCCCCGGGCGCTTCAACTGGGGCGAATCGCCCAGTCACGAAGCCGGCACCCGCGTCGTCTCCGACGAGCGCGCCAGCCGCCGCTTCGCGGTGGTGCTGCAGCTGCTGTCGATCCCCCGCAACCTGCGCCTGCGCGTGCGGGTCTTCGCGCCGGACGACGGTGTGCCGGTGGTGCCGTCGGTGACCGGCCTGTGGCCCGGAGCCAACTGGTTCGAGCGCGAGGCGTTCGACCTGTTCGGCGTGGTGTTCGACGGCCATCCCGACCTGCGCCGGATCCTCACCGACTACGGTTTCGTGGGCCATCCGTTCCGCAAGGATTTCCCGCTGATCGGCAACGTGGAAGTGCGCTACGACGAGGAGAAGAAGCGCGTGGTGTATGAGCCCGTCACCAGCGTGGAGCCGCGCGTGGGCGTGGCCCGCGTGATCCGCGACGACGCCCGCTTCGCGACCGCCGAGGCTGAACGCGACAACCGCATCCTGCAGCGGGAGGCCCGCCGATGAGCGACGTCCTGCATCCCGGTAGCGACACTTTCGCCAGCAATCCGGCGGAAGCGGCGCAGGAAATCCGCAACTACACCCTGAACTTCGGTCCGCAGCATCCGGCCGCGCACGGCGTGCTGCGCCTGATCCTGGAAATGGACGGCGAGGTGGTGCGCCGCTGCGACCCGCACGTCGGGCTGCTGCATCGCGGCACCGAGAAGCTGGCCGAGTCCAAGCCGTTCAACCAGTCGATCCCGTACATGGACCGGCTGGACTACGTGTCGATGATGTGCAACGAGCACGCCTACGTGCGCGCCATCGAGAACCTGATGGGGATCGAGGCGCCGGAACGCGCGCAGTGGATCCGCACGATGTTCGACGAGATTACCCGCATCCTCAACCACCTGATGTGGCTGGGGTCGAACGGGCTCGACCTCGGCGCGATGGCGGTGTTCCTGTACGCCTTCCGCGAGCGCGAAGAGCTGATGGACTGCTACGAAGCGGTCTCCGGCGCGCGCATGCACGCGGCCTACTACCGTCCCGGCGGCGTCTACCGCGACCTGCCGGATCGGATGCCGAAGTACAAGGAGTCGCCGTGGCGCAAGGGCGCGAAGCTCAAGCGCTTCAACGAGTGGCGTGAAGGCTCGCTGCTCGATTTCCTCGAGCAGTTCACCCGCGACTTCCCGGCGCGGATGGACGAATACGAGACGCTGCTCACCGACAACCGCATCTGGAAGCAGCGCACCGTCGGCATCGGCGTGGTCACTCCGGAACAGGCCAAGGCCTGGGGCATGAGCGGCGAGATGCTGCGCGGCTCCGGAATCGAGTGGGACCTGCGCAAGAAGCAGCCCTACGCCAGGTACGCGGAAGTCGATTTCGACATCCCGGTGGGCGTCAACGGCGACTGCTACGACCGCTACCTGGTGCGGATGGCCGAGATGCGCCAGTCCAACCGGATCATCGCCCAGTGCGTGAATTGGCTGAAGGCCAACCCGGGCCCGGTGATGCTGGACAACTACAAGGTGGCGCCGCCGTCGCGCGCGGACATGAAGCAGAGCATGGAAGCGCTGATCCACCACTTCAAGCTGTTCACCGAGGGCTATTGCGTGCCGGCCGGCGAGACTTACGCCGCGGTGGAAGCGCCGAAGGGCGAGTTCGGCTGCTACCTGGTCAGCGATGGCGCCAACAAGCCGTTCCGCGTGCACCTGCGCGCACCGGGCTTTGCCCATCTCTCGTCGATGGACGAAATCACGAAGGGGCACATGCTGTCCGACGTGGTGGCGATGATCGGCACCTATGACATCGTGTTTGGTGAGGTTGACCGATGAAAGCGACGGGCAATTTCGAAGCCTGCCGCAACGTCGATCCGATGGTGGCACTGTCGGACGCGACGCGCGCGCATATCGACCACTGGTTGACCAAGTTCCCGCCGGAGCGCAAGCGCTCCGCCGTGCTGCAGGGCCTGTTCGCCGCGCAGGAACAGAACGGCGGCTGGCTGACCGACGAACTGATCGCCGCGGTGGCCAAGTACCTGGACCTGCCGCCGGTGTGGGCCTACGAGGTCGCCACCTTCTATTCGATGTTCGAGACCAAGCCGGTCGCCCGCAACAACGTGGCGTTCTGCACCAACATCAGCTGCTGGCTCAACGGCGCCGAAGCGCTGGTGGCGCACGCCGAGCAGAAGCTTGGCTGCAAGCTGGGCGAATCCTCCGCCGACGGCCGCGTCTACCTCAAGCGCGAGGAAGAATGCGTGGCCGCCTGCTGCGGCGCGCCGGTGGTGGTCATCAACGGGCATTACCACGAGAAGCTCGACCTCGCGCAGGTGGACGAGCTGCTGGACGGGCTGAAGTGATGGGCGGACATTCGCACTATTCGGAAGGTTACGGCCCGGTCGGCCCGGCGCCGAAGGAACACCAGGCCGTGTACACCACGCTGCATTTCGACAAGCCGTGGTCGTACGAGAACTACCTCAAGACCGGTGGCTACCAGGCGCTGCGCAAGGTGCTGACCGAGAAGATCCCGCCGGCCGACATCATCGAGATGGTCAAGGCGTCCGGCCTGCGTGGCCGCGGTGGCGCGGGCTTCCCGACCGGGCTGAAGTGGAGCTTCATGCCCAAGCACGATGGCGAGAAGTACATCCTGTGCAACTCGGACGAATCCGAGCCGGGTACCTGCAAGGACCGCGACATCCTGCGCTACAACCCGCATTCGGTGCTGGAAGGCCTGGCCATCGCCTGCTACGCGACCAATACCAAGGTCGCCTACAACTACATGCGCGGCGAATTCCACCACGAGCCCTTCGAGCACATCGAAGAGGCGCTGGCGGAAGCCTACAAGCACGGCTGGCTGGGCAAGGACATCCTCGGCAGCGGCATCGACATCGACATCCACAACGCGCTGGGCGCGGGCGCCTACATCTGCGGCGAAGAAACCGCGCTGATGGAATCGCTGGAAGGCAAGAAAGGCCAGCCGCGCTACAAGCCGCCGTTCCCGGCCAACTTCGGCCTGTACGGCAAGCCGACCACGATCAACAACACCGAGACCTACGCCTCGGTGCCGGCGATCGTGCGCAATGGCCCCGAGTGGTTCATGTCGCTGGGCAAGCCCAACAACGGCGGCTGCAAGATCTTCTCGGTCTCCGGCCACGTGGCCAACCCGGGCAACCACGAGATCCGCCTGGGTACCCCGTTCGCCGAGCTGCTGGAGATGTGCGGCGGCATGCGCAACGGCCACCGCATCAAGGCGGTGATCCCGGGCGGTTCGTCGATGCCGGTGCTGCCGGGCGAGACGATGATGCAGCTGACCATGGACTACGACGCGATCCAGAAGGCCGGCTCCGGCCTGGGCTCCGGCGCGGTTGTGGTGATGGACGAGACCACCTGCATGGTCCGCGCCTGCCAGCGTATCAGCCAGTTCTACAAGGCCGAGAGCTGCGGCCAGTGCACCCCGTGCCGCGAAGGCACCGGCTGGATGCACCGGATGCTGACCCGCATCGCCAACCTCGACGCCACGATGGACGACCTGCACATGCTGCGCGCCGCCGCCGGGCAGATCGAAGGCCACACCATCTGCGCCTTCGGCGAGGCCGCGGCGTGGCCGGTGCAGGGCTTCCTGCGTCATTTCTGGCACGAATTCGAATACGCCATCGTGAACAAGCGCTTCTACGTCGACGACGAACGCGCAGGCACGCTGGTCAAGGCTGAGAAGGTGGTTGCGTGAGCGCACAACCCGTCAATCCGAACCTGCCGCCGGACCACGTCACCGTCTTCATCGACGGCGTCGAAATGGCTGCGCCCAAGGGTTCGATGATCATCCAGGCCGCCGACAAGGCCGGCGTCCCGATCCCGCGTTTCTGCTACCACGAGAAGCTGCCGATCGCCGCCAACTGCCGCATGTGCCTGGTGGACACCGAGGTCGGCGGCCGCGCTGCGCCGAAGCCGTCGCCGGCCTGCGCCACGCCGGTGATGGACGGCATGAAGGTCTTCACGCGCAACGACAAGGCGCTGAAGGCGCAGCGCAACGTGATGGAGTTCCTGCTGATCAACCACCCGCTGGACTGCCCGGTCTGCGACCAGGGCGGCGAGTGCGAACTGCAGGACCTGTCGCTGGGCTACGGCCGCTCGGTCAACCGCTTCGTCGAGCGCAAGCGCGCGGTGGCGGACGAAGACCTGGGCCCGCTGGTCGCCAGCGAGATGACCCGCTGCATCCACTGCACGCGCTGCATCCGGGTGACCGCGGAAATCGCCGGCACCTACGAGCTGGGCGGCATGTACCGCGGCGAGAACCTGCAGATCGGTACCTACGACGGCAAGCCGCTGACCACCGAGCTGTCCGGCAACGTCATCGACGTCTGCCCGGTGGGCGCGCTGACCAACAAGGTGTTCCGCTTCAAGGCGCGCCCGTGGGAGCTGACCGCGCGGCCGTCGCTGGGCTACCACGACGCGCTGGGCAGCAACCTGTTCCATCACGTCCGCCGCGGCGACCTGCTGCGCAGCGTGCCGCGCGACAACGAGGCGGTGAACGAGTGCTGGCTGTCCGACCGCGACCGCTATGCGCATGAAGGCCTGTCCGCCGCCGACCGTGCCAGCGTGCCGCTGATCCGCGACGGCGAAGGCTTCCGCGAAGCCAGCTGGGAAGAAGCGCTGGCGATGGCCTCGCAGATCCTGCGCGACAGCGCCGGCGACGCGCTTGGCGTGCTGGCCCACCCGGCCACCTCGAACGAGGAGGGTGCGCTGCTGGCGCGCCTCGCCTCCGGGCTGGGCAGCGGCAACATCGACCACCGCATCGCTCAGCTCGACCTGTCCGACGGCGCCGCCGCGGAAGCGTTCGGCATGCCGGTTGCGGAGATCGAATCGGCCGACGCCATCGTCATCGTCGGCTCCAACGTCCGCCATGAAGTGCCGCTGCTGCACCAGCGCATCCGCAAGGCCTTCAAGAAGGGTGCGAAGATCCACGTGGTCAACCCGGTGGATTTCGATTTCACCTTCAGCATCGCGTCCAAGGCCATCGTGCCGCCGTCGCAGCTGGCTGCGGCGCTGGCCGGCGTGGATGTCGGCGATGCCGGCAACATCGCGGTGATCGTGGGCGGCGTGGCCGAGAACGGCCCGCATGCCGCCGCCATCCGCAAGGCCGCCGCCGACTTCGCAGCGGCCAGGAACGCCAGGCTGTGCCGCATCCCGCAGGGCGCCAACGCGCTGGGGCTGTCCCGCCTCGGCGTGCTGCCGACTGCGCGCGATGCGCAGTCGATGCTGCGCGAGCCGCGCAAGGCCTATGTGATCTACGGCATCGAGCCGGGCCTGGACTTCGCCGACCAGCAGCTCGCGCTGAAGGCCCTGGGTGGCGCGCAGGTGGTGGCGTTCAGCCAGTTCGCCTGCCAGTCGACCCGTGCCGTCGCCGACGTGATCCTGCCGATCGGCGCGCTGCCGGAAATCGACGCCACCCTGACCAACCTCGACGGCATCGAGCAGCAGGCGGTCGCCGCCGGCAAGCTGCCCGGTCTGGCGCATTCCGGCTGGCGCGTGCTGCGTGCACTGGGTGGGGATCTTGCGCTGCCGGGCTTCGAATTCACCGACCTGGCCGGCCTGCGTGCGGGGCTGGCGCCGAAGGCGGTGCAGGTAGCCAAGGGCGCGCCCGCGTCCGTGGTCGGCAATGGCCTGGAAGTGGCGGGTTCGGTCGCGATCTACCGCGTCGACGCCATGATCCGCCGCTGCGACGCGCTGCAGGCGCACCCGCTCACCACCGGCCCGCGTGCCGCGCTGAACCCGGTCGATGCCTCCGCGTTGGGGTTGGCCGAAGGCGTCATGGCCAAGTGCGCCACCGGCGCAGGCACGGCAACGCTGCAGGTGGCGATCGATCCGCGCGTCGCGCCCGGCAGCGTGTGGGTGGAATCCGGTTACGGCGCCACCGCGCCGCTGCTGGCCGCCGCCAAGCTGGAGGTCGCACGCGCATGAACATCGCGAGCAATCCCCTGATGCAATACGCCATCGACCCCCTGCGCGAGTTGCTGCTGTCGTTCGGCACCGTCGGCATGCTGGCGTGGATCGTGCTGAAGATCCTCGTCATCCTGATGCCGGTGATCATCGCGGTCGCCTTCTACGTGGTGTGGGAGCGCAAGCTGATCGGCTGGATGCACGTCCGCCACGGGCCCATGTACGTGGGCTGGGGCGTACTGCAGGCGTTCGCCGACGTGTTCAAGCTGCTGTTCAAGGAAGTCGTGCAGCCCACGGTGGCCCACCCGGTGCTGTACCGGCTGGCGCCCTTGCTGGCGCTGGTGCCGGCTTGCGCGGCCTGGGCGGTGGTGCCGTTCGATGCCCAGGTGGTGCTGTCCAATGCCAATGCCGGCCTGCTGTATCTGCTGGCGATGACCTCGCTGGGCATCTACGGGGTGATCATTGCCGGCTGGGCCTCGAACTCGAAGTACGCCTTCCTCGGCGCCATGCGCGCCTCGGCCCAGATGATCAGCTACGAGATCGCGATGGGCTTCTCGCTGGTCGGCGTGCTGATCGCGGCCGGCAGCCTGAATCTGTCCGACATCGTGATTGCGCAGGCCGGCAAGGGCTTCCTGGGCTGGTTCTGGATTCCGCTGGCACCGCTGTTCGTGGTGTATTTCGTCTCCGGCGTGGCCGAAACCAACCGCTCGCCGTTCGACGTGGTGGAAGGCGAATCGGAGATCGTCGCCGGCCACATGGTGGAGTACTCGGGTTCGCAGTTCGCGCTGTTCTTCCTGGCCGAATACGCGAACATGATCCTGATCAGCTTCCTGACCTCGATCTTCTTCCTCGGCGGTTGGCTGAGCCCGTTCAGTGGCTGGGGCATCCCGCTGCTGTCGGCGGATGGCTGGTGGTGGCTGATCGCCAAGGTGCTGTTCTTCGCCAGCTGCTTCATCTGGTTCCGCGCCACGTTCCCGCGCTACCGCTATGACCAGATCATGCGGCTGGGCTGGAAGGTGTTCATCCCGATCACCATCGGCTGGATCTTCGTGACCGCGCTGCTGGTGTACTTCGGCGTGATCGGCGACGGCATGATGGGAGCGGCGGCATGAGCAAGGTGGTTTCCTACTTCAAGAGCCTGCTGCTGCTGGAACTGGTCAGCGGCATGTGGCTGACCCTGAAATATCTGTTCCGTCCCAAGTACACGCTGATGTACCCGATGGAAAAGACCCCGCAATCGCCGCGCTTCCGCGGCGTGCATGCGCTGCGCCGCTACGCCAACGGCGAAGAGCGCTGCATCGCCTGCAAGCTGTGCGAGGCGGTGTGCCCGGCGCTGGCGATCACCATCGAGGCCGGCCCGCGTGCGGACGACGGCACCCGTCGCACCACCCGCTACGAGATCGACCTGTTCAAGTGCATCTTCTGCGGTTTCTGCGAGGAGTCCTGCCCGACCGACTCCATCGTCGAGACGCACGTGCACGAGTACCACTTCGACCAGCGCGGCCAGAACATCCTGACCAAGCCCAAGCTGCTGGCCATCGGCGACCGCCTGGAGGCGGAGATCGCCGAGCGCCGTGGCGCCGATGCCCCGTACCGTTGAGGCCGACCCGAGCATGGACTTCGATCTGCAAACCCTTGCCTTCCTCGGTTTCGCGGCTGTCGCCGCGGCCGCAGCGCTGGCTGCGATCACCGCACGCAACCCGGTCCACGCCGTGCTGTGGCTGGTGCTGACCTTCTTCTCCGTGGCCTGCACCTGGATCATCGGCGGCGCCGAGTTCCTCGGCATCGCGCTGGTGCTGGTGTACGTCGGTGCCGTGATGGTGCTGTTCCTGTTCGTGGTGATGATGCTGGACATGGACAAGGCGCCGGCCCGTCAGGGCTACGTGCGATACCTGCCGGTCGGACTCGTGGTGGCAGTGGTGATGCTGGTGCAGATGCTGGCCCTGATCGGGGTGCGCAGCGCCGCCGAGGCGCCGCTGGCGGACAACGCCGCGGTCGCCGCTGACGTGCCCAACACCACCTGGCTGGCGCGTGCGCTGTTCACCGACTTCATGCTGCCGTTCGAAGTGGCGGCGGTGATCCTGACCGTCGCGGTGGTGGCGGCGGTGATGCTGACCCTGCGCAGGCGCCCCGGCGCTCGCCACCAGAATCCGTCCGAGCAGGTGCGCGTGCGCGTCGCCGACCGCGTGCGGATGGTGAAGATGCAGGCGGAAGTGCCGGCCGCGCATGCCAAGCCGGAGGAGGGCGCGCAATGAGCAACCTGATGTCCGCCCTGACCCTGGGCCACTACCTGACGCTGGGCGCTGTGATCTTCTGCATCAGCGTCGCCGGCATCTTCCTGAACCGCAAGAACGTGATCATGCTGCTGATCTCGCTGGAGCTGATGCTGCTCTCGGTGAACATCAACTTCGTCGCCTTCTCGCGTTCGCTGGGCGATGCCGCCGGGCAGGTGTTCGTGTTCTTCATCCTCACCGTTGCCGCTGCCGAGGCCGCGATCGGCCTGGCGATCCTGGTGACCCTGTTCCGCAACCGCCGCAGCATCGACGTGGCGGACATCGATACGTTGAAGGGCTGACCTGATGGATTCGGCAATCCTCATCTCCAAGACCCAATTGGTGCTGGTCGTGCTGCTGCCGCTGATCGGCAGCCTCCTGGCTGGCCTGTTCGGCCGCCGGATCGGCCGCGCCGGTGCGCACACCGCCACCATCCTCGGCGTGGCGGGCAGCTGCGCGCTGTCCGTGCACGTGCTGTGGCAGTTGATGCAGGGCGCTGCGACCTTCAACGAGAACCTCTACACCTGGATGCAGGTGGGCGATATCTCGGTCAACGTCGGCTTCATGGTGGACAAGCTGACCGCGATGATGATGGTGGTGGTCACCTTCGTCTCGCTGCTGGTGCACATCTACACCATCGGCTACATGGCCGAGGACGACGGCTATCAGCGCTTCTTCAGCTACATCTCGCTGTTCACCTTCAGCATGCTGATGCTGGTGATGAGCAACAACTTCATGCAGCTGTTCTTCGGCTGGGAAGCGGTGGGCCTGGTGTCCTACCTGCTGATCGGCTTCTGGTACAAGAAGCCGACCGCGATCTTCGCCAACCTCAAGGCGTTCCTGGTCAACCGCGTCGGTGACTTCGGCTTCCTGCTGGGCATCGCCGGCGTGTTGTACTGGATCGGCTCGCTCGACTACGCGCAGGCGTTCGCCAACGCCGACGCCATCCGCGGCATGAGCGTGGAGATCCTGCCGGGCCAGGCCTGGTCGATCGCGACCGTGATCTGCATCTGCCTGTTCATCGGCGCCATGGGCAAGTCTGCGCAGGTGCCGCTGCACGTGTGGCTGCCGGATTCGATGGAAGGCCCGACCCCGATTTCGGCGCTGATCCACGCCGCGACCATGGTGACCGCCGGCATCTTCATGGTGGCGCGCATGTCGCCGCTGTTCGAGCTGTCCGAGACCGCACTCAATTTCGTCCTGTTCATCGGTGCGACGACCGCGTTCTGGACCGGCCTGATCGGCATGGTGCAGAACGACATCAAGCGCGTGGTGGCGTACTCCACGCTGTCGCAGCTGGGCTACATGACGGTGGCGCTGGGCGTGTCCGCGTACTCGGCGGCGGTCTACCACCTCATGACCCACGCGTTCTTCAAGGCGCTGCTGTTCCTCGGCGCCGGCTCGGTCATCATCGGCATGCACCACGAGCAGGACATGCGCAAGATGGGCGGCCTGCGCAAGTACATGCCGGTGACCCACATCACCATGTGGCTGGGCACGCTGGCGCTGGTGGCCACGCCGTTCTTCAGCGGCTACTACTCGAAGGACGCGATCATCGTCGCCGCCGGCGAGCACGCGGGCGAGGGCGGCTTCATCGCGCAGTACGCCTATTGGGCCGTGCTGCTGGGCGCCTTCGTGACCAGCTTCTACAGCTTCCGCCTGCTGTACCTGACCTTCTTCGGCGAGGAGCGCTTCAGGGATGCCCACGGACATGGCCATGACGCGCACCACGACGCCCACCATGACGACGGCCACGGCCACCACGGCGCGCACGAGCCGCACGAGTCGCCATGGGTCGTGACCCTGCCGCTGGTGCTGCTGGCGATCCCGTCGGTGGTGATCGGCTTCTTCACCGCCGGCCCGATGCTGTTCGGTACCGACTGGGCGGGCCACGAGAAGGGTGCGGGCTTCTTCGACGGCGCGATTTTCGTCGAGCCGGCGCGCGACGTGATGGCGAAGATCGCCGCGGCGGACTGGCATGGTCCGGTGGCGTTCGCCCTGCACGGCTTCATGACCCCGGCGTTCCTGCTGGCGCTGGCGGGCTTCGCGCTGGCCACGCTGCTGTATCTGGTCAAGCCGGAGCTGCGCACTGGCATCACCCGCGCGCTCGCCGCGCCGATCCGACTGCTGGAACGCAAGTACTACATGGACGACCTGTGGATCGGCGGCATGGCCGGCGGCAGCATCAAGCTGGGCAGGCTGTCCAGCCTGATCGACAACAGGGTGGTGGATGGCGCGGTGAATGGCGCCGTCAGCCTGGTGGGAACGGTAGCGGCGGCGCTGCGCAAAGTGCAGACCGGCTACCTCTACCACTACGCGTTCGCAATGATCCTGGGCCTGGTCGCGCTGCTGGCGATGGCCCGGTACTACTGGCAGTAAGCCGGCAACCGACGAGATGGAAACCGCAAGCGTGACCCACTGGCCCCTGCTTAGTCTTCTGATCTGGCTGCCGATCCTCGGCGGCGTGTTCTCCCTGCTTGCCGGCAACCGGCGGCCCGAGCTTGCGCGCTGGATCGCGCTGGGCTTCGCGCTGGTTTCCCTGGCGCTGAGCATCCCGCTGTTCACCGGCTTCGATGCCAGCAGCGCGGCGATGCAGTTCGTCGAGCAGCGCGCGTGGATCCCCGCCTACGACATCCAGTACCACCTCGGCGCGGACGGCCTGTCGGTGCCGCTGATCGGCCTGACCACGCTGGTCGGCGTGCTGGTGCTGGTGGGCGCCTGGGGTTCGGTGGACAAGCGCGTGGCGCAGTACTTCGCCTGCCTGATGTTCCTGGAAGGCCTGATGATCGGCGTGTTCTGCGCGCTCGATTCCATGCTGTTCTACGTGTTCTTCGAGGCGATGCTGATCCCGATGTTCATCGTGATCGGCGTGTGGGGCGGCCCGCGCCGCATCTACGCCTCGCTGAAGTTCTTCCTGTACACCTTCCTCGGCTCGGTGTTCATGCTGATCGGGCTGGTGTACCTGTACCTGAAGGGCGGCAGCTGGCAGATCGCCGACATGGCCGCGCTGCCGCTGACCATGACCGAGCAGACCTGGCTGTTCTTCGCCTTCTTCGGTGCGTTCGCGATCAAGGTGCCGATGTTCCCGGTGCATACCTGGCTGCCGGACGCGCACGTGGAGGCGCCCACCGGCGGCTCGGTCATCCTGGCGGCGATCATGCTGAAGATCGGCGGCTACGGCTTCCTGCGCTTCACCCTGCCGATCGTGCCGGACGCCGGCCACGAGTTCGCCTGGCTGATGATCGCCTTCAGTCTCGTGGCCATCGTCTATGTCGGCCTGGTGGCACTGGTGCAGGAGGACATGAAGAAGCTGATCGCCTATTCGTCGATCGCGCACATGGGTTTCGTCATCCTCGGCACCTTCATCGCGTTCTCGCTGGTGCGCGACCAGGGCCTGGGTGACACCGCCCGCTTCGGCCTGCAGGGCGCGATGGTGCAGATGGTCTCGCACGGCTTCATTTCCGCGGCGATGTTCTCCAGCGTCGGCGTGCTGTACGACCGCATGCACACCCGCATGATCAAGGACTACGGCGGCGTGGCGAAGGTGATGCCGTGGTTCGCGCTGTTCTGGGTGCTGTTCGCCATGGCCAATTCGGGCCTGCCGGGCACCAGCGGTTTCGTCGGCGAGTTCGTGGTCATCCTGGCCGCGTTCCAGCACAACCCGCTGATCGGCCTGGCCGCGGCGCTCACCCTGATCATCGGCGCCGGCTACTCGCTGTGGCTGACCAAGCGGATCATCTGGGGTGAGGTGGGCAACGCCCACGTCGCCGGACTGAAGGACATCAACGCGCGCGAGTGGATCGTGCTGGGCGTGTTCGCCGCCTTCACCCTGGCGCTGGGCATCAATCCCAAGCCGCTGACCGACCTGATGGAGCCATCCATCGCGCAACTGGCGGCCCAGCTCGCCGCGACCAAGCTTTGAGGACATGACGACGATGCAGGCCACTCTCGCCATGCCGGCAGCCACCGAACTGCTGCCGCTGATTCCCGAACTGGTGCTGGTGGGCGCCGCGTTCGCGCTGCTGATGCTGGACCTGTTCCTCAAGGACAGCCAGCGCGTAGTCACCCACGTGCTGTCGATTGCCACCCTTGTGCTGGTGGGCGGGCTGATCGCCGCCGGCGTCGGCGTCGGCGAAGACACCGCGGTGCTCAACGGCATGTTCGTGCGCGACACCATGGCCGACGTGCTGAAGGTCGCCACCTGCGTGGTGTCGGCGATCGCGCTGCTGTTCGTCTGGCCCTACCTGCGCGAGCGCGGGCTGTACAAGGGCGAAGTGTCGGTGCTGATGCTGTTCGCGGTGCTCGGCATGATGCTGCTGACCTCGGCTGGCAGCCTGATCATGGTCTACCTGGGACTGGAGCTGCTGGCGCTGAGTTCCTATGCGCTGGTCGCGATCGACCGCGACAGCCGCCTGGCTTCGGAAGCGGCGATGAAGTACTTCGTGCTGGGCGCGCTGGCCTCGGGCCTGCTGCTGTACGGCATGTCGCTGGTCTACGGCGCCACCGGCAGCCTGGACCTGGCAGCGATCCGCGATGCCGCCCCGGGCGTGGCGCAGCCGATGCTGCTGCTGACCGGCGTGGTGTTCATGGTCGCGGGCATCTCGTTCAAGTTCGGCGCCGCGCCGTTCCACATGTGGCTGCCCGACGTCTACCACGGTGCACCGACCCCGATCACCCTGTTCATCGGCTCCGCGCCGAAGCTGGCCGCGTTCGCCATGGTGGTGCGCCTGCTGGGCTTCGGTGCCGCGCCGCTGGCCGAGCACTGGCAGCCGATGCTGGCGGTGCTGGCTGCGCTGTCGCTGGTGGTGGGCAACGTCATCGCGCTGATGCAGACCAACCTCAAGCGCATGCTGGCGTATTCCACCATCTCGCACGTTGGTTTCCTGTTCCTCGGCCTGGCCGGCGGTGGCGCGGAAGGCTACGCGGCGGCGATGTTCTATGCGATCAGCTACGCGCTGATGGCCACCGCGGCGTTCGGCGCGATCGTGCTGCTGGCGCGTCGCGGTTTCGAGGCCGACAACATCGACGACTTCAAGGGCCTGAACGCGCGCGATCCGTGGAGCGCCGGCATGGTGCTGTGCGTGATGGCGTCGCTGGCCGGCATCCCGCCGTTCCTCGGCTTCTGGGCCAAGCTGGCCGTGCTGCGCGCGGCGATCAACGGCGGCATGCTGTGGTTGGCCATCGTCGGCGTGTTGTTCGCGGTGATCGGCGCGTTCTACTACCTGCGCGTCATCAAGGTCATGTACTTCGACGAGCCGGTCGGCGAGCCGGTGGTGCCGCGCGATGACCGCACGCTGCGCCTGGTATTCGGCGTCAACGCCCTCGGCCTGCTGGTGCTGGGCGTGTTCTGGAACCCCATGATGGCGTGGTGCCAGGCGGCTTTCGCCTGATGCAATAGCCGCCGGCGTCGCAGCGACGCCATGCGGTGAAGCGCAAAAGCCCGCCATCCGGCGGGCTTTTGTTTTGGGCGGGGAACAATGGCCTGCGCGTTGACGTGCCGTACACCCGTCAACGCATGCGTTGCTCCACGTCGCCAACGAAGCGCCCCTGGCGGTCCACCACCACGCGCGCGCGCTTTGTGCCGTGGTAGAAGGTGGCGCGATACAGGCCGGCGTCCTCGCCGGTGCCGCGCTCGCACAGCCGGTCGATCTTGCGCTGCTCCAGCAGGCGCAGGAAGGCGTCCTGTTGCAGGCCCAGCGCCGCGGCGATCGGCGCGGCGTCGATCTCGATTTCGAGCGCGGGATTGAGGTCGAGCGGGATGGACTTGCCCATGGCGTGCGGTAGTTCGGTAACCGGTCTATTTCGCCGTTGGTGCGCCGCCGGCGCCATGACCCCGGTCAAACGATGGGTAAACGAAAGGGGCCCTGCGGCCCCTTCCGGAATGCGCGGATGCAGCAGGCGCTCAGTTGGCGTTCTGCAGGTCCCGCAGGCTGCCAGGCACGCTGGCGTAGTAGGCGGCGAGATCAGCGATCTGCTGGTCGCTCAGGTTCTTGGCCTGCGCCGCCATCACGTCGGCAGTGGCACCGGCGCGGGTACCGCCGCGATAACCCTGCAGCGCCTGCGCGAGGTAGTCGGCGTACTGGCCGCCCAGCTTGGGATACATGCCGTCGATCGGGGCGTTGCCGTCGGCGCCGTGGCAGGAGGCGCAGGGCGCGATGCCTTCTCCGCCCTTGGCGGCGAATTCGCGGCCGGCGTCGATGTTGCCGTCGGGCAGGCCGGCGGAGCTTGCCTTGGCTTCGTTGGCGGGGGCATGGCCGCCTTCGGACTTGCCACCGCAGGCCGACAGGGCCAGCGCGCAGGCGAGGGTGAGCAGGGTCATGGAGGTCTTGGTCATGGCTCGGCTCACTTCAGGCTGGACAGGTAGGCGGCGATGTCGGCGATATCCTGCTGGGAGAAGCTCTCCGCCTGCGCCTGCATCGTCGGGTGCTTGCGCTTGCCGGTGCCGTACTCGGTCAGGGCATTGCGCAGGTAGGTTTCCGACTGGCCGCCGATCTTGGGCACGTGGTAGCTGGGATAGGCGTTCTTGTAGCCGGTGAGGCCGTGGCAACCGCGGCAGGTGTAGGTCAGGCCCTTGCCACGGGTGGCATCGCCGGTCGCGGGTGCGGCGGGGGCCGCCGGGGCGGGAGCGGCCGCAACCGGCGCGGCTTCCGTGGCGGGAGCGGGGGCATCGGCCGCAGCGGGTGCGGACGGATCCTGCGCAGTGACGGCAAAGGCCGCCAGGAGCAGGGCAAGGCTTGCGGCAATCGGCAGCGGTCGCATCATCTGGCTGTTCCGGACTGTGTATCGGTAAAGGAAGTCGGGCGCCGGTGTTGGGCGCCCGTTCATTCGAGTATAGCGGCGAAAGCCCCGGACTTCACATGCGACTCATCCGCATCGCCGGAGCGGGCGGTGCGGTCGTGGCGAAAACCCCCCTGCCATTGGCATCCATGACCTTCGGCGGATGGCGTGGTTTCTGGCGCTGGTGACATACTTGACTACAACACTAACCCATGACGATTTCCCCCATGCACCCATCGATCCCGGCCCCCGTTTCCCGCTTCCGTCGCGTGCTTCCGCTCGCCCGGCTCAGCCTGTTGGCCGTTGCCCTGGGGCTTGCCGCCTGCAAGGGCGGTGGCGCCGAGGGCGGCAAGGGGCCGGATGGCAAGGACCAGGCCAGCAAGGGGCCAGAAGCGATTCCGGTGGAGGTGGCCAAGGCATCCACCCGCTCGATCTCCGCCAGCTACGCCGGCACCGCGCCGCTGGAGGCACGCGCGGAATCGCAGGTCGTGGCGAAGACGTCGGGCATCGCGCTGCAGGTCTATGCCGACATCGGCCAGCAGGTAAGCGCCGGCCAGCCGCTGGTCCGGATCGATCGCGATCGCGCCACCCTGCAGGTCGCCCAGGCCGATGCGGAAGTGCGCAAGCTGGAGGCCAACTATCGCCGCTCCGCGCAGCTGCTGGACCAGAAGATGGTCAGCGTCAACGACGTCGACCAGCTGCGCTACAACCTCGAAAACGCCCGCGCACAGCTGCGGATGGCGAAGCTGGAACTGTCCTACGGCACGGTCAGCGCGCCGATCTCCGGCGTGGTGGCTTCGCGCAGCATCAAGCAGGGCAACCTGGTGCAGATCAACACGCCGATCTTCACCATCGTCGATGTCTCCCGGCTGGAAGCCACGCTCAACGTGCCGGAGCGCGAGATCGAGACACTGAAGGCCGGGCAGGCCGTACAGCTCACCGTGGACGCGCTGCCGGGCAAGACCTTCGACGGCCGCATTGATCGGGTGTCGCCGGTGGTGGACTCCGGCAGCGGCACCTTCCGGGTGATCTGCGCCTTCGACGGCGGCGGTCTGCTGCAGCCGGGCATGTTCGCGCGCATCCGCATCAACTATGACCAGCGCGCCGATGCACTGGTGATCCCGCGCAACGCGCTGCTGGAAGACGGCGGCACGCCGGCCGTGTTCACGGTGAAGTCCGGCAAGGCCGTGCGCTCGGAACTCCAGCTGGGTTACGTCGATGGCGAATGGGTCGAGGTGCGCGGCGGCCTGCGTGCAGGTGATCCGGTGGTGGTGGCCGGCAAATCCGCGCTGCGCGAAGGCAGCGCGGTGCAGGTGATCGGCGACAAGGCCGCGCCCGCGGCCCCGGCACCGGCGAAGGCGGCCGCCAAATGAGTTCGCCTTCGACCCCGCAGCCGGAGCACGCGCCGGACCCGCACCACGCCCCCACGGCCGGCTTCAGCCTGGTGGAGTTCGCCACCCGCCGGCGCGTCACCATCGCGATGATGACGCTGACGCTGGTGCTGTTCGGGCTGATCGCGCTGGGCAGCCTCAAGGTCAACCTGCTGCCCGACCTCAGCTATCCCACCCTGACCGTGCGCACCGACTACGAAGGTGCGGCGCCGGCGGAGATCGAGACCCTGATCTCGCAGCCGGCGGAAGAGGCGCTGGGCGTGGTGAAGGGCCTGCGCAAGCTGAAGTCGGTGTCGCGCACCGGCCAGTCCGACGTGGTGATGGAGTTCGCCTGGGGCACCGACATGGACCAGGCCAGCCTGGACGTGCGCGACAAGATGGAGGCGCTGCAGTTTCCGCAGGACGCCAAGCCGCCGGTGCTGCTGCGCTTCAATCCATCCACCCAGCCGATCATGCGGCTGGCGCTGTCGCCGAAGCGGCAGGACGGCAATGCGGCCGAGGGTATCCGCCAGCTGATGGAGCTGCGCCGTTTCGCCGACGATGACCTCAAGCGCAAGCTCGAGCCGGTCGAGGGCGTGGCCGCGGTGAAGGTGGGCGGTGGCCTCGAGGACGAAGTGCAGGTGGACATCGACCAGCGCAAGCTGGCGCAGTACGGCCTGTCGCTGGAGAGCGTGATCAACCGGCTTGCGCAGGAGAACGTCAACGTCTCCGGCGGTCGGTTGGAGGAAGGCTCGCAGCGTTACCTCGTGCGCACCGTCAACCAGTTCGCCACCGTCGAAGAGATGGCGAACATGCTGCTGACCACGCGCAGCGCGTCGACCGGCAACGCCGGCAACGAACAGGCGATGCGCCTGGCGGCGGCCAGTGGCGATGCGCGGGTGATGGCTGCGCTGTCGCAGGGCGGCAACACGCAGGCGCGCACCTCGCCGCTGCGTCTGAGGGACGTGGCCTCGGTGCGCCAGGGCTACAAGGAGCGCGAGGCGATCATCCGCCTCAACGGGCGCGAGGCGGTCGAACTTGCGATCTACAAGGAAGGCGATGCCAACACCGTGTCCACCGCCGACGCGCTGGAGGCCAGGCTCAAGGCCATCCGCGACAAGCTGCCGGCCGACATCGAGCTGACCACCATCGAGGACCAGTCGATCTTCATCCGCAACGCGATCCGCGACGTCAAGGTGGACGGCGTGATCGGCGGCCTGCTGTCGGTGCTGATCATCTTCCTGTTCCTGCGCGACGGCTGGAGCACCTTCGTCATCAGCCTGTCGCTGCCGGTGTCGATCATCGCCACCTTCTTCTTCATGGGCCAGCTCGGCCTGTCGCTGAACGTGATGTCGCTGGGTGGCCTGGCGCTGGCCACCGGCCTGGTCGTGGACGACTCCATCGTGGTGCTGGAATCGATCGCCAAGGCGCGCGAACGCGGCCTCGGCATCCTCGAGGCGGCGATTGCCGGCACCCGCGAGGTGAGCATGGCGGTGGTCGCGTCCACCCTGACCACGATTGCGGTGTTCCTGCCGCTGGTGTTCGTGCAGGGCATCGCCGGCCAGCTGTTCCGCGACCAGGCGCTGACGGTGGCGATCGCCATCGGCGTCTCGCTGGTGGTGGCGATGACCCTGATCCCGATGCTGAGTGCGCTGAAGGGCCGTCCGCCGCTGGGCTTCCCGGAAGAAGCGGCGCCCGCGCACTGGCAACCGCAGAAGCGCTGGCAGAAGCCGGCCGCCTATGCCGGTCGCGGCGTCGGTGCGCTGTTCCACTACGGCTTCTTCAGCCTGGCGTGGGTGGTGGTGCGTGCGTGGCGCGGGTTGGCCGCGGTGGTCGGACCGGTGATGCGCAAGCTGAGCGACCTGGCGATGGCGCCGTATGGCCGCGCCGAACATGCCTACATGCGGGTGTTGCCCAAGGCGCTGCAGCGGCCCACGCCGGTGCTGCTGGTGGCTTCGCTGGCGTTCGCGCTGACGATGGCGGCGGTGCCGCTGCTGGGCACCGATCTGATCCCGCAGTTCGCGCAGGACCGCTTCGACATGACCGCCAAACTGCCGCCCGGCACGCCGCTGGCCAGGACCGACGCGCTGGTGCGCGACGTGCAGGCCGCGCATGCGAAGGATGCCGGCGTGCGCGTGCTGTACGGCGTATCGGGCACCGGCACCCGGCTGGATGCCAGCCCCACCGAAAGCGGCGAGAACATCGGCAAGCTGTCGGTGGTGATGGAAAGCAACGACGCGGAACGCCCGCTCACCGAAGCGCTGCGCAAGACGATGAAGGATTTCCCGGGCGTGCAGGTGGACTTCAGCCGACCCGAGCTGTTCAGCCTGTCGCCGCCTTTGGAGATCGAAGTGGAGGGTGCTGACCTGGAAACCATCCGCAAGGCCGGCAACCGGCTGGCCGGGATGCTCCGCGCGAACCCGCACTACGCCGACGTGAAGTCGACGGTGGAGCAGGGCTTCCCGGAAATCCAGATCCGTTTCGACCAGGACCGCGCCGCCGCGCTCGGCCTGACCACCCGCCAGATCGCCGACGTGGTGGTGAACAAGGTCAAGGGCAACGTGGCAACGCGCTACAGCTTCCGCGACCGCAAGATCGACGTGCTGGTGCGCGCGCAGGAATCCGACCGCAACTCGGTGGACGACCTGCGGCGGCTGATCGTGAATCCGGGCAGCGGTACCCCCGTCGAGCTCGCGTCCGTCGCCGACGTGGTGGCTACGACCGGGCCCAGCGAGATCCATCGCGCCGACCAGCGCCGCGTCGCGATCGTCTCCGCGAACCTGCGCGACATCGACCTTGGCGGCGCGATCCG
>JANJSW010000143.1 GCA_024711415.1 Thermomonas sp.
GTGCAGGGCCAGCAGAACACCACCAGCGCACAGTCAACGCCTGGCGCGCAGGCGGTCGACCTGCGCGGCCTCGGCCCCAACCACACGCTGGTGCTGGTCAATGGCCGCCGGATCGCCGACTTCCCGCTGCCGCTCAACAGCCGCAGCAACTTCACCGACATCGGCAACCTGCCGCTGGGCATGATCGACCGGGTCGAGATCCTGACCGGCAGTGCCTCGGCGGTGTACGGCTCCGACGCGATGGCCGGCGTGATCAACTTCATCCTGAAGAAGTCCGTCGACGGCACCATCCTCGACTACCGCTACGGCGACACCAGCCGCGGCGGCGGCGAGTCCCACCACCTGACCCTGACCAGCGGTTTCGAGCGCGGCGGCTTCACCGGCGTGGTCGGCCTGGAGCTGCTCGACAAGAAGCCGCTGTGGGGCTACCAGCGCGGCGTCCAGGACTCCACCCTCGACGCCCCCACCTCGCGCCGCAGGCTGCCGCGCCTGACCGCGCAGCTGTACGACTGGGATGACGACGTCAACATCGCCCCCGCCGACGGCTGCCAGGCCATGGCCGGCCTCAACGAAGGCACCACCGTGCTGGCGGAGGACCGCTATGGCGAGCCCTACTGCGGCAGCGAACGCGCGATCGCCTATCGGACCATCCAGAACCAGCGCAAGGGCGCCAATGCCTACGGCGCCTTCGAATACACCGTTTCCGACAGCCTGACCTGGTTCGCCGACGTGCAGCTGGGCTGGCAGGAGGTCAAGCTGCTGACCGGCACCAACGGCAACGACGTGGCCAGCGACCACATGGGCTGGGAGTTCCACGATCCGGCCTCGGCCAGCAACTACCGCCGCAAGATGTTCTTCAACGCCAACACCGGCCACTACGAGATCTGGTCGCGGCAATTCACCCCCGAGGAGATCGGCGGGCTTGGCAACCGCATGAACGTCACCACCGAGAAGACCCTGGCGGTGACCACGGGTTTCAACGGCACGTTCGGCGAGAACTGGGACTGGGAAGCCTCCTACAACCATTCCCAGTACAAGGCCGACGTGGGCATGCCGCGCATCCGCGCCGCCGCCGCCAACCGCCTGTTCCTGGGCGAACGCCTGGGTTATGACGACGACGGCTACGCGATCTACGCGCCGGACCCGGCGCGCCTGTTCACCCCGCTGACCGAAGCGGAGTTCGCCTCGATCGCGGCGATGTCGACGTTCCGCCCGAAATCGGACAACGACAACCTCAGCTTCACCGCCAGTACCCCGTCGCTGTTCACCCTGCCCGCCGGCGACGTCGGCTTTGCCGGCGCGCTGGAATACGGCAGCCAGTCCTACCGCATCAACCCGGACCCGCTGGCGCTGACCGAAGACGCCTATGTCGGCCCGCGCTACGGCGACGGCAGCGGCAGCCGCGACCGCTGGAGTGCCGCCGGCGAACTGCGCCTGCCTTTGCTGTCCTCGCTGCAGGCCAGCCTGGCCGGCCGTTATGACCGCTACAGCTACGGCGGCAAGCAGCCGGGCAAGTTCACCTGGAGCGCCGGCCTGGAATGGCGGCCGATCGATACCCTGCTGATGCGCGGTTCCTACGGCACAGGCTTCCGCGCCCCGGACATGCATTACCTGTTCGCAGGCCAGGATTACTACCGCACCCGTTTCGCCACCGACTACTACCAGTGCCGCATCGACGAGCCGGGTTACGGCGACGGCGACTGCTACGACGACGGCAGCTGGGACGTCAGCACCTTCGACGTCTACACCGGCAACCTCGCGCTGGACGTCGAAACCAGCCGCTCGATGACCGCAGGCTTCGTGTGGTCGCCCACCTCCGCGTTCGACATCGCGATGGACTTCTACAAGATCCGGGTGATGAACCAGGTGCAGGCGCAGGACCGCGAGGTGCTGCGGATGACCGAAGCGGACTGCCGGCTCGGCAAGACCGCCGAAGGCGTGACCGTGGACATCAACTCGCCGACCTGCGTCGATGCGCTGGCGCGGGTGATCCGCGACGCCGACGGTGACATCACCAGCGTGCACTTCGCGCCGATCAACATCGCCCAGGAGGAAACCTCCGGCATCGACGTCACCGCCAACTACCGCTTGCAGACCGCGGTGGCCGGCGACTTCCGTTTCACCGCCAGCTACAACTGGGCGCGCCGCCACACCCGCATCCAGTACCCGGGCGATCCGTCCGAGGACATGCTGGACGTCAGCTTCAGCGCCACCACCCTGCCGCGCAGCAAGGGCAACATCGGCGCGACGTGGGACCGTGGCGCCTGGGGGGCGAGCCTGTTCGGCACCTACCTCGGCCGCGTGGCCAACTACGACAACGACGCCTGGACGCAGGCCACCTGGCGCTTCAACGCCGGCGCGCGCTACGACGTGAACGACCACTTCCGCGTATCGCTGACCGTCAACAACCTGCTCGACAAGATGCCGCCGAAGGATCCGACCTGGGCGAACTATCCGTACTACGACACCTCGTGGTTCGACAGCTTCGGCCGCAGCTTCTTCGTCCAGCTCACCTACAAGTTCGGCGGCAAGCCGCTGGACTGAGCAGGCCCTGCACGCACACGGCACCCCCTGCCCCGGCCCAGCCGGGGCTTTTTTTCGCGCTCAGTCCGCGCCGGGCAGCGCCTCGCCGACGAAGCGGCGGTAACCCAGGTAATGGTGGAACACGAAGCCATCGAACGCCGGGCGGCCGCGGTAGGCAGCCTCGACCTTGCCCGCTTCACGCTCGAACGCCGCCTCGCTCATGCCATGGAAGCTCAGCTTGGCCGGGTCGCCGGAATTGAACTCCAGCCCGATGACCACGCGCTTGCCGGTGCGGCTGGCATAGTCCATCTCGTCCTGCGCATGCGACAGGATGGAGTCGCGACCCTCGGCGCGATTGCGGTAGTCCATCAGGGCGATGTAATCGGTGAGATCGGCGACGTGTTCGCTGACCGGCTTGCGCACGCCTCGCCATTCCAGCGCGATGCCGTCCCACCAGAATGGCATCGCCGGACCGATGGCCAGCGTCTGGCCGGACTTGCGCCTGGCCTCGAGCATCGCCGCGGTCATGTCGAGGAAGCCCCGCAGCAGGCGCGGGCGGGTGGCGTCCTCCCATTCGTCCAGCAGGTGCGGCTCGATGTCGTAGTTGACCCCGTCGAAGCGCTCGGCCGGCGCCGCAGCGGCGTTGTAGTCGAGCACCCGCTGCAGCATCGCCACCGCCTTGCGCTGGTGGCGCGGCAGCACGTAGCGCTCGGTGCCCAGGTACCACGAGCCCAGCAGCGCATACACGCGGATGCCGCGGGCATGCGCGCGGTGGATGAAGGCGCGGTACAGCTGCGGCTGCTGCTCGATCAGGTTGCGCCGCTGGAACGCATCGGCATACAGATAGACGACACCGATCCGTTTGCGCTGCAGGAACGCCAACGCCTCGTCCGCCACCGCCGGCGATTCCAGCATCGCGTACGAGGGTCCTTCCCAGGTCCACACCGCGCGCGGCGCCGCGGCCAGTTCCTGCGCGCAGGCATTGGTGGCCAGCGCCAGCAGCGCGCACAAGGCCAGCTGCATCGCCAGCCTGACGGGATTCATGAGGCGCTCCCGCCAACGTCCAGCGGCAGCCGGTAGCGCCCGCGCCCCAGCGGCTTGCCGGTTTCGGGATCCGAGGGCAGCACCGAGATGAAGTAGTGACCCGGCCCCAGTTTGGCCGGCAACGCCAGCATCACTTCGCGGCGCTCGTGCGGCTGCAGGCGGATCGCGCTGCCGTAGCCTTCGCCGAGTTCGCGTCCGTCTTCCGCGGCCAGCACCGCCAGCGGCGCAAACACCCGCGAATCGTGGGCGTCGCCATTGACGAAGGTCGCCGCCACCCGCACGCTGTTGCCGTCATTTTCCAGCCGCACCGCATCCAAACTTAACCCTGCCGGCAGCGCCACCACCGCCGCCACCGGCGGCACGGCTGCGGCCGGCGCCTCGCGGTACGCCACCAGCGCAGGCATGCCGCCTTCCGGGGAAAGCGCGAGCTTGCCCACGAAGGTGGCGTTGGCGGCCTGGTAAGCCTGCAACCGCGCGGTCACCTGCGCGCGCAGGCCTGAGTCGTCGACCTCGGAGGCGCGGATGCCGTCCTGCAGTTCGAACAGCCGGCCGTCGTGCAGGAACCAGCGACCGCTGACGAAGTCGGGCACGCTGGTCTTGGTCTGCTTGAGCGCGATCTCATGCCGGCTGCGGAACTCGCCGCCCATGTCCAGCCCGCCACCGGTCCAGGTCGCCTGCGCCGGCCGCTGCAGGCCGTAGGTATGCGACAGCAGCGCCAGCAGCGAGGGGGTGACGTCGAGGTGCGAAGACACCGCGCGCACCCGCGCCGGCCTGCGCAACAGCGGCGAGTGGATCAGCAGCGGCACGTGGTAGCGCTCGATGTGGGTGTCCTGCGCGATCTCCGCCAGCCGGTGGTCGCCGGTGACCACGAAGATCGTGTCGGCATACCACGGCGCCTTGCTCACGGACTCGAAGTAGCGCCGCAGCTGGTCGTCGGTGTAGAGGATGGCGCTGTAGATGTCGGCCTGCGCGCGGTACTGCGCGCGCCGCGCCTCCGGCACGCCCAGCGCCTGCAGGCGCGGCTCGATGCGTGCCTTGTAGGCGGCCTGCCCCGGGAAGCTGTAACTGGTGTGCATGCTGATGGTCTGCACGCCCAGCACAAACGGCGCGCGCAGGCGGGCGCTGTCGGCCAGCACCCGCGACACCAGCTCGCGGTCCGGATAACCCCAGCCGCTGAACGGGTTGCGCTGGTAGCCGGAGCCGAAATTGCGCAGGTCGACGATCTCCTCGACTTCCTGCAGCTGCAGGTAGCCGCGCTCGTTGTCGAAGTCGCTGTCGGTGCCGTTGTAGAACGCGCTGCGGTAGCCCTGCCGATGCAGCACGTTGAACAGGCCGGCGTGGGCCGGCATCTTCGGCCCCAGCGCCGCGAAGCCCTGCTCGGCCAGCGGCAGCGAGCCGAACAGCGCCGGCAGCACGCCGAAAGTGCGACCCTGGTTGGCCAGGAAATTGTCGAAGTACAGGCTGCGCCCGGCCAGCTCGTCGAGGAACGGGGTGAAGCTGCCGAGCGGCGCGTCCGGGCCGGAGAACGAGCGCCCCAACCCTTCGACCACGATCACCACCAGGTTCGGCGGGCGCCCGTCGCGGGTCGGGCCGAAGTACGGGCCCAGCGCGTCGGGCGTGGCGTCGGGATGCAGGAACGGCCAGGCCGGATCGGTGACCGGCTCGACTGCCGACGCCGGCGCAGGTGGCATGCCGATCGATGCCGCGACCGCCGTGGCAGGCGCCGCCGAAGTGGCGCGCCACCAGCGCAGGCTGTCGGCGACGAAATATGCGCCCTTGCTGGTGGCCACTGCGCGCGCGTCCTCGCTGGCCAGCCCGCGCGCGCCCGGCGCCAGCGGCAGCAGCCATGCCAACACGCCGATGGCCACCACGCCGGCGAACAGGCCGGACCTGGCCCGCGCCGGCTGCCGGCTGCGCCAGACCAATCCGGCCCAGAGCAGCAGCAGCGGCAACAGCAACCCGGCCCAGCCGGGCGCGCCGATCCCCGCGCCCGCGCCACCCACGGTCGTGCGGATCTCGGCCGGGCCATAGCCGAACAGATCCGCACCCAGCGGCACCCGCGCCGCCAGGTAGTACTGCTCCAATCCCGCCTGCAGCAGCAGGAACAGCGACCACAGCGCACCCACCGCCAGCAGCGCCGCGCGTCGGCCCGGCAGGCTGGCCAGCGGCCAGGCAAGCAACAGCAGCAACGGCAGCGCGCGCAGCAGGAACAGCAGCTGGTTGCCGACCGCCAGCGCCACCAGCACCGGTGCGCCACCGGCTTCCGGCGCCGCACGCAACGCCGACCACAGCGCCAGCGCAAGCTGCGCCAGCAGCAACGCCGGCAGCCAGCCCCACAGGCGCGAGGTCGCCCCGCCCTTCGCCCCCGGCATCGCCACGGGCGCGCCCTGGCCCATTACCAGCGCCGGTACAGCGAAAGCGACAGCTGGCGCTCGTCGAAGCCGTCGGCATCATCCGAGGCGCCAACGCCGACCTTGAATCCCCAGTCCGGGCGGAAGTAATGCGTCCACGAAGCACCCAGCGACGCGTTGCTGTTGCGCACCAGCGCGCCACTGCGGTCGAGGTCGCTGCTGCGGCCGCTGCTGCCGCTGACTTCGAAATAGTCGTCGGCGTTGCCGCGGTAGTAGTTGCGCACCACCACCCGATGGCTCCAGCTGCCCGAGCTCACGCCCGGCACGTGCTGCAGCTTGTAGCGCAGGTACCAGTTGCCGACGTAGCGGCCCACGCCGACGCCGTAGAACTCGGTGTCGGAGCTGAAGCGCAGATGGTCGATGCTGGCCGACAGCTCCCAGCCGCTGCCCACGCCCTGGAACAGCTCGGTCCGCCACGAGTGGCGCGGCAGGATGCCGCTGGAAGGACCATGCTGGTAGCGGACGTTGGCATAGGCGCGTGCCCACAGCGACACATAGCCGTCCAGTGCCCAGGCGCCGTCGCGGCGGCCGAAGTGGTCGGCATGCAGGAGTTCCAGCCCCAGCGAGCCGCGCGCGAACTTGCGCCGCAGGGTCAGGTTGGCGTCGTTCCAGCCCTCGCGTCCGCCGCTGAACTCGGTGCGGTCGACGCCGGCGCGCAGCGACCAGGTGTAGCCATCGGCCAGCAGCGCATCCGGCACCGCCAGCAGCGGCATGGTGCTGTCGTTGAGGCTGGCGACCTGCGCCGGGTCCGCACCGCGCGCGCCGGCGGCGTTGAAGTCCGCGCGCGCCTCCGTCATCCGGCCGGCGGCGCGATAGGCACGGCCGCGGGCGATCAGCGGTTCGGGCGCGCTGGTCGACGCCAGCTCCACCCAGTGCCCGTAGGCCTCGGCCGCCTGCTGCGGGCGCCCGCTCCACAGGTACAGGTCGCCGAGGGCCGACCAGGCATCGGCATAGCCGGGCTTGGCGCTGGTGACCGCCAGCAGGTCGGCCTCGGCTTCGGCGTGGCGGCCGGCCCACGCCAGGGTGCGGCCGCGGGCCAGCAGCACGTCGCTGTTGCCCGG
>JANJSW010000155.1 GCA_024711415.1 Thermomonas sp.
CGTGAGCGCGCATCGTCCGACAGGCCGCTCACGTCCTCGCCGTCGAGCTGGTAGCGGCCGCCGGTGAAATCCTCGAGCAGGCCGGCGATGTTGAGGAAGGTGGTCTTGCCCGAGCCCGAAGGTCCGGTGACGGCGACGAACTCGCCCTCGCCGACCTGCAGGTCGAGCGAGCGCAGTGCGTGCGTCTCCACGAGTTCGGTGCGGTAGACCTTGGTGACCTGGCGCATGTCCAGCATGACGGGGATTCCTTGTGTGGTTGTCGGGTCAGGAAACGCGGAAGCGCGGCGCCAGCGCCTCGGCCGGCAGGTAGTCCGGCGTGGTGCGCGTGCGGTGGCGTGTCGTGTCGGCGGGGCCGCGATTGGCGTCGCGGTCGGTGGTGCGGGCGAACAGTTCGCTCAGGCGCGGCGGTACCGCATCGGCGAGCTGCGCGGGCGTCCAGCGGAAGGTGGGGAAGTCGCGGTCGATGGCATGCATGGCGGGATCCTCGCTGCTCAGTTGCCGGAGATGCGGACGCGTTCGGCGGTGCCGAACTGGTCGGTGCCGGAGACGACGATGCGGTCGCCGACCTTCAGGCCCGAGACGATTTCGACGGAAGACAGGCTGGATGCCCCGGTGCGGATCGGGCGGCGCGTCGCGCTGCTGCCATCCACGACCCAGGCGAGGTTGCCGCCGTCCTGTTCCAGGAACGGGCCGCGCTCCACCATCAGCACGTCGCGGCGGGTGTCCATCACGATCCGCACGCTCAGCCGCTGGTTCTGGCGCAGGCCCGGGGGCTGTTTGCCTTCGGCGAAGCGCACGCGGGCGGTCACTTCGCCGTTGACCACTTCGGGCGACACTGCGGCGATCTCGCCGGCGTACTGCGCGTTGTTGGCGCTGATCCGCGCAGGCATGCCGATGCCAAGGTCGCGGGCGAAGCTCTCCGGCACCTTGATCTCGACCTCGAAGCGGCTTAGGTCCACCACGCTGAGCACCGGCCCGTTGGTGGCGACCTGGGTGCCCTGCGGCACCTGCACCTGCCCGACCTGGCCATCGAACGGCGCGCGCAGGGTCAGCGCCTCCACCTGCCGGCGCGCTTCCTCCACCACCGCGCGCTGGCGCTGCGCCTGCAGCTGCTTGTTGCGCGTGTCCAGCCCGGCGCCGCTGCTCTGCAGCGAGAAATCCTTGCGCGCGGCGGACAGGCCGATGTCGGCCTTCTTCATCAGGTCCTGCGCGCGCGCCAGATCGTTCTGCGGCACCGCGCCGCCTTCATAGGCGCGCTGGTAGCGCTCCAGATCGCGCATCGCCGCGGTGCGGTCGACACTGGCCTGGTCCAGTGCGCGCTGCGCGTTGGCGCGCGCGATCTGCGCATCCAGCACGGCGCGGCTGGCTTCGGCCTCCAGGCTGGCGAGGGTGGATTCCTCCTGCACCAGCCTGCTGCGCAGTTCGGGGCTGTCGATCACCGCCAGCGGCTGTCCCTTCGCCACCTTGTCGCCGGCGACGATCTGCAGCGCCACGGTGCCGGCGGCGATCGCGTACAGGGTGGGGCTGTTGGCGGCGATCACCCGGCCTTCGGCGCTGAGGTCGCGGACCAGGTCGCCGCGGGTGACGCTGGCGATGCGCAGGCGCGAGGCGTCGAACGAGCGGTCGCCCGACAGCCAGCCGGAGGCCACCCAGCCGCCCAGCGCCAGCACCACCGCGGCGCTGGTCGCGGCGATGGCGATCCGCCTGCGACGGCCGGGGCGAAAGGGTGTGGCCATGACCTGGTCCTGGCCGGAGGTGTCGCGGATGCGGCGGTGGTTGTCCATGCGGGCGTCGGTGGAAGAAGGGTCCATGCCTGTCCTTCAGCAATCCGCGTGCCAATCACAAGTGATTGATATATATGGGTTTGATTGCAGTGTCCGGTGTCCGGACGGACGCACTCCGGCGTCCGCGCGGACACCCGTCGGCCCGCTGCGACTACACTTCCCCATCCCCCAACGGAGCAGTGCCAGCATGTGTGGAATCGTCGGCGCCATCGCCAACCGTGACGTCGTGCCCCTGCTGGTGGATGGCCTGAAGCGACTGGAATACCGCGGCTACGACTCCGCCGGCATCGCGGTGTTGTCCGGGGAGGACGTGCGCCGGGTGCGCCGTACCGGCCGCGTCGCCGAGATGGAGGCCGCCGCCCTGGCGGAAGGCCTGGATGCCCATCTCGGCATCGGCCACACCCGCTGGGCCACCCACGGCGGGGTCACCGAATCCAACGCGCATCCGCACATCAGTCACGGCGAGCTGGCGCTGGTGCACAACGGCATCATCGAGAACCACGAGGCGCAGCGGCAGCGGCTGCAGGCGCTGGGCTACGAATTCACCTCGCAGACCGATACCGAAGTGGTCGCCCACCTGATCCACCACCACCGCGCCCAGGGCGGAAGCCTGCTGGCCGCGCTGCAGAAGGCGGTGAAGGAATTGCACGGCGCCTACGCGCTGGCGGTGATCGACAAGCGCGATCCGGACACGCTGGTGGCCGCGCGCATGGGCTGCCCGCTGCTGGTTGGCTTGGGCGAGGGCGAGAACTTCGTCGCTTCCGACGTGTCCGCGATCGTCTCCGCCACCCGCCGGGTGATCTTTCTGGAGGAGGGCGACACCGCCGAACTGACCCGCGACGGCGTGCAGGTGTTCGACGCCGGCGATGCGCCGGTGGTGCGCGAAGTGCACGTCTCCGATGTGTCGCTGGCCTCGCTGGAACTGGGCCCGTACCGCCACTTCATGCAGAAGGAAATCCACGAGCAGCCGCGCGCCATCGGCGACACCGTGGAGGGCATCGTCGATGCCGGCGGCTTCGACCCCGCACTGTTCGGCAAGGACGCGGCCAGCGTGCTGGCCGAGGTCGAGTCGGTGCAGATCCTCGCCTGCGGCACCAGCTACTACGCCGGGTTGACCGCGCGCTACTGGATCGAGGCGCTGGCCGGCCTGCCCTGCGCGGTCGACATCGCCAGCGAGTACCGCTACCGCACCGTGGTGGGCAACCCGAAGCAGCTGGTGGTCACCATTTCGCAGTCCGGCGAAACCCTGGACACGATGGAGGCGCTGAAGTACGCCAAGGCGCAGGGACAGTCGGCCTCTGATCAAAGCCCGACCCTCTCCATCTGCAACGTGCCGGAGTCGGCCATCCCGCGCGCCAGCAGGCTGGTGTTCCTGACCCGCGCCGGTGCCGAGATCGGGGTGGCGTCGACCAAGGCGTTCACCACCCAGCTGGTGGCGCTGTTCGCGCTGGCGGTCACGCTGGGCAAGCTGCGCGGGAAGATCGACGAGGCGCGCGAAGGCGAGCTGCTGGAGGCCCTGCGCCACCTGCCCGGCAGCGTGCAGCACGCACTCAACCTGGAACCGCAGGTGGCGTCGTGGGCCGAGAAGTTCGCGCCGCGCCAGCACGCGCTGTTCCTGGGCCGCGGCACGCATTACCCGATCGCGCTGGAAGGCGCGCTCAAGCTCAAGGAAATCTCGTACATCCACGCTGAGGGTTACCCGGCCGGCGAGCTCAAGCACGGCCCGCTGGCGCTGGTGGACACGCAGATGCCGGTGGTGGTGATCGCGCCGAACGACGCGCTGTTGGAGAAGGTGAAGTCCAACATCCAGGAAGTCCGCGCGCGCGGCGGCGAGATGTTCGTGTTCGCTGACGCCGACAGCAGCTTCAGCGAGTCCGAGGGCGTGCACGTGATCCGCACGCCGCGCAACGTCGGCATCCTCTCGCCGATCGTGCACGCCATCCCGGTGCAGCTGCTGGCCTACCACACCGCGCTGGCGCGCGGCACCGACGTGGACAAGCCGCGCAACCTGGCCAAGTCGGTCACGGTGGAATAAGCAGCGACGAAGATTGTCCTGGATCAAGGCTGGCGCGCGCCGTCGCGCCTAGGCTGGCGGCGCCGGTCTTCGGCTGCCTGCGGTGATCCCGATGTCGCTTCGCCATTTCCCGCGCGGCCAGCGCCGCGGGCGCTCCGCATGAACCCCTGGTCCGCTGTTGCGCTGATCCGCGCCAAGCGCGAAGGACGCAGGCTGGACGCCGCGCAGTGGCAGGCGCTGGCCGAGGGCATCGCCAGCGAGGCGTGGAGCGAGGGCCAGGTCGGTGCGTTCGCGATGGCGGTGGCATGGCGCGGGCTGGATGCCGCCGAGTGCCGCGACTTCACCTTCGCGCTGCGCGATTCCGGCCGCCGGCTGGACTGGCGCGGCCTGCCCGGTCCGGTGCTGGACAAGCATTCCACCGGCGGCGTCGGCGACTGCGTGAGCCTGGCGCTGGCGCCGCTGCTGGCGGCCTGCGGCGCGTATGTGCCGATGATTTCCGGGCGCGGCCTGGGCCATACCGGCGGTACCCTGGACAAGCTGGAAAGCCTGCCCGGCTATGACGTGAATCCCGACCCCGCGCGCTTGGCGCGGGTGGTGCGCGAGGCCGGCTGCGCCATCGTCGGGCAGAGCGCGGATCTGGTGCCGGCCGACCGCCGCCTGTACGCGGAGCGCGACGTCACCGCCACGGTCGACGTGCCCGAATTGATCGTGGCCTCGATCCTGTCGAAGAAGCTGGCCGGCGGCGCGCAGGCGCTGGTGCTGGACATCAAGACCGGCAGCGGCGCGCAGACGCCGGCCGAAGCCGATGCGCAGGCGCTGGCCGCGCGCATGCAGGCAGTGGCGGCAGGCAGCGGTCTGCAGCTGGCGGTGATGCTCAGCGACATGGGCCAGGTGCTCGGGCGCAGCGCGGGCAATGCGCTGGAGGTGCAGGGCGTGCTGGATCTGCTGGCGGGCCGGCCGCGTTGCCTGCGCCTGCAGGCGTTGGTACTCGCACAGGCGGCGCGCCTGCTGCACATGGCGGGGCTGGCCGAGAGCGAGGACGCGGCGCTGCTGCGCGCGCGCCAGGCGCTGGACAGCGGCGCGGCGGCGGAGCGCTTCGCGCGGATGGTGGCGGCGCTGGGCGGGCCGGTCGACGTGTTCGCGCACGCGCTGCCGCAGGCGCCGGTGCAGCGGGAGGTCACGGTGCAGGCAGCCGGCGTGGTGCAGGCCGTCGACGTGCGCGCGCTGGGCGAATGCGTGGTCGATTTGGGCGGCGGCCGGCGCGTGCCGGGCGCGGCCATCGACCCGGCGGTGGGCCTGTCCGAGGTGGCCGAGCGCGGGCAGTGGCTGGAAGCTGGCGCGGCCTTGGCCATCGTGCATGCGCGTACCGCCGCCGATGCCGAGCGCGCGGCGGCGCAGGTGCGTGCGGCATTCACGCTGGGCGAGACCGCGCCTGCGGCGGTACCGGCGTGGCGTTGGCTGTAGCGCGGGGAGTCTGCCTGTCGTCGACGAGGGCAGTCACAAGCCCGCGCTATGACCGCAGCGTTGCCTGTGCTTCAGCGCTCGGGAAAGCTGAAGCGATGCGGCAGCAGTGCGCCTGCGGTGACGTCCAGCCACTGCGCGTCGGGCTGGCGGAAGCTCACGGTCGCGTCTTCGCCGAATTCCACCAGCGCCTGCCGGCATCCGCCGCAGGGCGAGATCGGCAATACATTGCCGGCGGCGTCGAACGCGGTGACCGCGATCGCGGCTAGCCGGAAGCCAGCGCCCTCGGCCTGCACCGCCGCGGCGATGGCGGCGCGCTCGGCGCAATTGCCCAGGGTGTAGGACGCGTTCTCCACGTTGCAGCCGGTGTAGACACCGCCTGCGGCCGAACGTAATGCGGCGCCGACGCGCAGCCGCGAATACGGCGCATAGGCCTGTTGCGCAGCCTGCAGGGCGCGAGCGCGCAGGGTATCGAGATCGGACATTTGCAGTGTCATCGGACAGATGGCCACGCATGGTGGCACGCTGCGGCCGGCGGCGCACGGGCGCTGGCCCGCAGCCGCGGGGGAAATCCTTGCGCAGCGGGGTGCGTCGCCGCGCCGGGCGTCCCGGGGCCCGGTATTGCCGATGCCCATGCCCGCATAGGCTTGTGAATGCACCATGGCATGGGGGATGCTGCGCGATGAACCATCGCCGGGGGCGATGATGGATGGGGGCCGGATGCTTGAGGACAGGCCAGGCGCGATGCGGGGGCCAGCGCTGCACCGCATCGTCGGCATGCTGTTGCTGGCGCTGGCGGTTCCGTTGCTGGCATGGCAATCGACGCCGTCGCACCAGCTGCCGATCCCGCACGCGGATTTCCTGGCCCTGCATTCGCTGCTGGAGATCTTCGCGGTGGCGGTGGCCGCACTGGTGTTCTTCGTTGGCATGGGAACCACCGGAGCCGAGCGCTCGACCCGGGCCATGCTGCTGGGCGGGGCCTTCCTGGCGGTAGCGCTGTTCGACGCGCAGCACCTGCTGAGCTATGCCGGGATGCCGGACGTGGTGAGCGCGAACTCGCCGCACAAATCGATCCTGTTCTGGCTGCTGTCGCGCTATGCCGCCGGGATCGGGCTGCTGGGCTACCTGTTGCTGGCGGAGCGCCCGTTGCCGGTGTCGCGGCTGCGGCGGCAGGGCTGGTACGCAGGCGTGCTGCTGCTGGTGCTGTGCATGTCGTGGCTGCCACTGACGGCGCCGGAGCGCATCGCGCCGATGTATCGCGTTGGCGTGGGCCTGACCCCGCTGAAGATCGGGCTGGAATGGGGTGCCTGCGCACTGTACCTGGGTGGTGCGTTGCTGCTGGTGCTGCGGCGCCGGCGGCAGGTGGACATCGACTTCAACAGCCTGCTGCTGGCACTGCTGCTGCTGGCCGCCAGCGAGCTGTTCTTCGTCCTGTACGTGCGCGTGGCCAGCACGGCCAACCTGCTCGGGCATGCCTACAAGCTGGTGGCGTACTACTTCCTGTATCGCGCCATCTACGCCGAAGCGATCCGGCGCCCGTTCCGGCGCATGCGCGACATGCTGACCCACGACGTGCTGACCGGGCTGCCGAACCGGGTGGGGCTGGCCGAGCACCTGGAGCACGTGCTGGCGCGCAGGGAGGCGGCGAACGGCGACTGCGCCCTGCTGCTGCTGGGCCTGGATCATTTCCGCCACGTCAACGACACGCTGGGCTACGCGCAGGGCGACCGGCTGCTGGCGGCGGTGGCATCGCGCATCCGCGCCAGCCTGCCGGACGGCGTGTTCGTGGCCCGGCTGAGTGGCGATGAGTTCGTGGTGGTGCTGGAAGCCCAGCCGCCCGCCGCCGCGCGCGGGCTCGGCGAGCTGCTGCTGCAGGCGATGACGCGCGAATTCGCGATCGGCCAGGACCGCATCCAGATCAGCACCAGCATCGGCCTGGTGGCCTGCGCCGAGCCGGGGCAGGCGCCGGGCACGATGATGCGCTATGCGGACCTTGCCCTGCATCGGGCCAAGCAGTCCGGGCGCAATTGCATGGAGGTGTACAGCCGGTCGCTGGGCGCCGAATTCGACCGGCAGATGCTGCTGGAATCGCAGCTGCGGTTGGCGCTGGAGCGCGGCGAGCTGCTGCTGCACTACCAGCCGCAGTGGGATGTCCGCAGCGGCGCGCTGGTGGGTTGGGAGGCACTGTTGCGCTGGCGTTCGGCGGAACTGGGCGAGGTGGCGCCCGGCGAGTTCGTGCCGGTGGCCGAACGCTCCGGCTTGATCCTGGCGATTGGCGGCTGGGTGCTGCGCGAAGCCTGCCGGCAGCTGCGCGCCTGGCGCGAGGCGGGGCTGGCGCCGGGCACCATGGCGGTGAACCTGTCGGCGCGGCAGTTCCGCCAGCGGGACCTGGTGG
>JANJSW010000179.1 GCA_024711415.1 Thermomonas sp.
CGGACGGCCGCTCGCTGCGCCGCCCCTTCATCCGCATGCCGATTCCCTATGCGCGCCTGAGCTCCGGCTTCGGCGGTCGCAGGCACCCGGTGCTGGGCCGCTTCCGCCTGCACAAGGGCGTTGACTACGCCGCCGGCACCGGCACCCCGATCCAGGCCGCGGGCGATGCGCGGGTCGAGTTCGTCGGCCGCAAGGGCGGCTACGGCAACACCGTGATCCTCAACCACGGCGGCGGCAAGACCACCCTGTACGGGCACATGTCGCGCTTTGCGAAGCTGCGCCCCGGCCAGCGCGTGGCACAGGGCACGGTGATCGGCTACGTCGGCAGCACCGGCCTGGCTACCGGCCCGCACCTGCACTACGAATTCCGGGTCAACGGCGTGCACATGAACCCGCTGAAGATGACCCTGCCGCCGCCCACGCCGCTGACCGGGCAATCGCTGGTGGCGTTCAAGAGCGAGACCCACCGCGCCCTGGAGAAGATCCGCGAGGTCGAGGACGTGGTGTTCCAGCTCGATGACGGCAGCCGCGTCGCCAGCGCCGCCGCCAAGCCGGCACCTGCCCCGAAGAAGGGCTGAACCTGCGGGCGGCGATGCGATACTGCATCGCATGAGCGACCTCCCCACTGGCCGGATCTTTCTCGGCCTGATTTCCGGCACCAGCGCCGACGGCATCGATGCCGCGCTGGTGCGGTTCGACGACGACCACGCGCACGCACGCCCCACCCTGCTGCATGGCCGCACCCATGCCTGGCAGCCCGCGTTGCGCGAGCGCCTGGTAGCGCTGGGCCAACAGGCGCAGGCGCTGACCCTGGACGAAGTGGGCGAGCTGGACGTGCGCATCGGCCACGCGTTTGCCGCCGCCGCGCTGGCGACGCTCCGCGACGCCGGGCTGACCGCACGCGATATCACCGCGATCGGCTCGCACGGGCAGACTCTGCGCCACCATCCACACGGCGACGCGCCGTTCACCCTGCAGCTGGGCGATGCCCACGTGATCGCCGAGCGCTGCGGCATTCCGGTGGTGGCCGATTTCCGCCGCCGCGACGTCGCCGCCGGCGGCCACGGCGCGCCGCTAGTGCCGGCCTTCCATGCGGCCACCCTGCACGCCCCCGACGAGGACCGCGCAGTGCTGAACCTGGGCGGCATCGCCAACCTCACCCTGCTGCCGGCACGCGGCACGGTGCGCGGGTTCGACACCGGCCCGGCCAACGGGCTGATGGATGCATGGTGCCAGCGCCACACCGGAACGGCCTATGACGCGGGTGGCACCTTCGCCGCGCAGGGCCGCGTCGATGGCCCGCTGCTGGCGCGCCTGCTGGCCGAGCCGTGGTTCGCCGCGCCGCCGCCGAAATCGACCGGCCGCGACCGCTTCCACCTCGACTGGGTGGAGGCCGCGCTGGCCGGCAACGAAGCACCCGCCGACGTGCAGGCCACCCTGCTGGCGCTGACCGCACGCAGCGTCGCCGACGCCCTGCGCGCCACCCAGCCGGGCACCCGCCGGGTCATCGCCTGCGGCGGCGGCGTGCACAACCCGCTGCTGATGGCGGCGCTGGCCGAAGCGATGCCGGACGCGGCGATCGAGTCCAGCGGCGTACACGGACTGGACCCTGATTTCGTCGAGGCGATGGCATTCGCCTGGCTGGCGCGCGAGCACCTCGCCGGCCGACCGGGCAACCTGCCCGCGGTCACCGGCGCCGCCGGGCCGCGCGTGCTGGGCGCGTTCTATCCTGCCTGAGCGGAGGCGGCCATGCGCATCCGCCGCGCCAGCCACAGGCACAGCAGCAGCGCCGGCAAGCCGGCCAGCGCGGTGCCGAGGAAGAACAGCGCATAGCCGTCCAGCAGCGTGCGGCCGACCGCGAGCTGCTCCACCGCGACGCCGGAGAAGCCCTTCAGCAGCTTGCCCAGCAGCGCGTAGAACGAGCTGAGCAGGGCGTACTGGGTGGCGGTGTAGCCGATGCTGGTGAGGCTGGACATGTAGGCCACCAGCGCGGTGCCGGCGAAACCGGTGGAGAAGCCGTCGATCGCCATCGCCGCCACGAACACCGCGTGGTCGCCGCCCGCATAGGCCACCCAGGTGAACGCGGCGTTCGAGCCCGGGCCGAGGATGGCGCCGGCCAGCAGCGTGGGCACGAAGCCGAAGCGCACCGCGCTGATGCCGGCAGCCGCGATCCCCAGCAGCGAGGTGGCAAGCCCGATCGAGGCGCGCACCTCGCCCACGAACTCCTTGCTGATGCCGATGTCGGCGTAGAACGGGTTGTTCATCGGCCCCATCACGAAATCCGGCAGCCGGTACAGGCTGATCGCCGCCAGCATCAGCAGCGCCCATTGGCCGTGGGTCTTGAAGAAGGCGATGAACGGCCCGGCGATGGCGTCCCACAGCCCGGACACGGTCCACATCGGCGCGTGCGCGGCGACCTCCGGGCGCTGCGAGGCGGACGGTTCGCGCGCCAGGAACAGCGCCGCGCACAGGCCCACGCCCATCAACGCCGCCATCGCCCAGTACGACAGCGACCAGCCGACGTAGGTGGCCAGGATCAGGATCAGCGCGTCGGTCACCAGCAGCGCGGTGCGATAACCGAACTGGGTGCCGGACGTGAGCAGGCCCAGCTCTTCGGGATCGTCGGCGATCTCGATGCGCCAGGCGTCCACCACGATGTCCTGCGTCGCCGAGGCGAACGCCGCCGCCAGCGCCAGCGCGCCGAATACCAGCAGGTGCTCGATGGCGAAGCCGGCCAGCTGGAACTGGCCGCCCTGCGGCTGCACCACCGCCATGCCGGCCAGGCCCAGCGCCACCACGATCTGCGACAGCACCATCCAGCCGCGGCGGTGGCCGAGGCGGCCCAGCAGCGGCACGCTGGTCTTGTCGATCACCGGCGCCCACAGGAACTTCAGGGTGTAGGCCAGGCCCACCCACGACAGGAAGCCGATCGCCGACAGCTCGCTGCCGTTCTCCCGCATCCAGTAGCCCATGGTGTTGCCGACCAGGTACAGCGGCAGGCCGGAGGAGAAGCCCAGCAGCAGCATCGCCAGCACCTTGGGCCGGCGCAGCGCGCGCAGGACGTCGCGGCTGGTCTTCTTGCGGGTGGCGGCGCTTTCGGACATCGGGATTCCTGTGGCAGCGCCTGCCGGCGCGACGGGGTTGGCGGGAGGCGATCGTGCCGGGCTGGCCTATTCGGCGTAGTCGACCAGCACCGGCGCGTGGTCGGAAAACTTCGGCTCGGGGAAGATCTCGGCAGCGCGGATCGACGCGGCGATGCCGGGCGTGCAGATCTGGTAGTCGATGCGCCAGCCGACGTTGTTGGCGCGCGCGGCGCCGCGCTGCGACCACCACGAATACTCCACCACCCCGGGCTTGGCCACCCGGAAGGCATCCTTCCAGCCCTGCGCGGGCGGCGCGACCAGGCCGTCGTGGCAGTCGTCCGCGATCATCCCGCTGAGCCAGGCGCGCTCGTGCGGCAGGCAGCCGGAATTCTTCTGGTTGCCGGTCCAGTTCTTGATGTCGTTGCGCGCGCGGACGATGTTCCAGTCGCCGCACAGGACATACTCGCGGCCACTGGCCAGCCAGCCGTCCATGATCGGCTTCAGCCAGGTCATCACTTCTTCCTTGAAGCCCTGGCGCAGTTCGCCGGAACTGCCGGAGGGGATGTAGAAGCTGACCACCGACAGGTTGCCGAAGCGCGCCTCGATGTAGCGGCCCTCGTCGTCGAACGGCGCCCAGCCCAGTTCGGTGCGCACCTCGTCGGGCTCGCGCCGGCTGTAGATCGCCACGCCGCTGTAGCCCTTCTTCTGCGCGTCCTTGAACCACGCCTTGTAGCCTTCCGGCCGGAACGCGGCATCCGCCAGCTGGTGTTCCTGCGCCTTGGTTTCCTGCAGGCATAGCACGTCGACGTCGCGCGCGGCGAACCAGTCGAAAAAGCCCTTGGAGGCGACCGAGCGCAGGCCGTTGGCGTTGAAGGTGAGGATGCGCATGGATGGGATCGTGTTGCTCGAAGTCGGAGGCAGCAGCAGGTGGACGCGCGATGCGCCCGAAGCACGCAAGCATACCTGTCCAGCCGCGGAAGCTCGGGCGCATGCGGTACGCTTTCCATCCGAACCCCACCCTGACCGACGCCGTGTCCGACCACCGCCACCGCTTCCTGCAGCTCGCGCTGCGCGCCGACGCCCTGCGCTTCGGCGAATTCACCCTCAAGTCCGGCCGCAGCAGCCCGTATTTCTTCAACGCCGGGCGCTTCGACTCCGGCGCCGCGCTGGCCGCGCTGGCGCAGTGCTACGCAGATGCGGTGGACGCGGCGGCGCTGGACTTCGACCTGCTGTTCGGACCCGCCTACAAGGGCATCCCGCTGGCCACCGCGCTGGCTTGTGAATACGCGCGGCGCGGCCGCGACCTGCCGCTGGCGTTCAACCGCAAGGAAGCCAAGACGCACGGCGAAGGCGGCAGCCTGATCGGAGCAAAGCTTGCCGGGCGCAGGGTGCTGATCGTGGACGACGTGATCACCGCCGGCACCGCCATCCGCGAAGCGCTGGCGATCATCCGCGAGGCTGGCGGCACGCCGGCCGGCATCGTGATCGCGCTGGACCGGCAGGAACGCGTGCGCGAGGATGCCGCCGAATCCGCGGCGCAGGCGGTGGCGGCCGAGCACGCCATCCCGGTGGTCGCGGTGGCCACGCTGGACGACCTGCTGGCGTTTGCCGGCGAAGACGCCGGACTGGCCGCCCATCGCGATGCGCTGCTTGCCTACCGCGCGCGCTACGGCGTCGCCTGATACGCTGATCCGACTGCCACAGGGGGGCCGTCATGCCGCACCACCGCCACATCCTCCGCACCGCTGTCGCCGCGCTGGCGCTGGCCGGCAGCGGCGCTGCCGCCGCCCAGACCGCCGCGCCGCCGCAGAAGAAGATCTACTGCTGGGACGAGGGCGGTCGCCGGGTCTGCGGCGATGCGCTGCCGACCACGGCGGTGGACAGCGCACGCACCGAGTTCAGTGCGAACAGCGGCATTCCCACCAAGCAGGTCGACCGCGCGCTCACCGACGCCGAGCGCAGCGTGGCGGAAGTCGCGGCCGAAGCCGCGCGCCGGCAGGCCGAGGCCGACGCCATCCAGAAGCGTCGCGACCTGGCGATGGTGGAGTCCTACCTGACCGAGGCCGACCTGCGCCGCGCCTACGGCGAGCGCACCGCGCTGCTGGACGAAACCCTCAAGGCCAGCCGGCTGGGCCTGGCCAACCTGCGCCTGAGCCTGCTGTCGCTGCTGCGCCAGGCCGGCGACCTGGAGCTGGCCGAGAGCCCGGTGCCGCGCAAGCTGACCGATTCGATCCGCCGCCAGCACGGCGAGCTGTTGCGCCAGCAGCAGATCCTGCTGGCGCAGGAAGCCGATCGCGCCGAGCTCGAACGCGAGCTGGCCGACTCGGTGCAGCGCTACCGCGAGATGCGACAGGATCCCGACGCACCCGCAGCGGCGCCCGTGCCGACGGCACCGACGCCGACGGGCTGAGCCGCAGCCGTCAGAACGGCAGCTTCAGGTCCGGCTCCAGCCGCAGCAGGTTGTCGCGGAACGCCTGCTGGATGCGCGCCATCGCCTGGCTGGAATCGGCGTCGAAGCGCATCACCAGCACCGGCGTGGTGTTGGACGCGCGCACCAGCCCCCAGCCATCCGACCAGTCCACCCGTACGCCGTCCAGCGTGGTCTGGCGCGCCCCTTCGAAACTCGCCGCCATGCGGAAGCGCTCGACGAACGCATGCGGGTCGCCGTCCGGGGCATCGACCTTGATCTCGGCGGTGGACACGCCGTCGGGCAGCGCATCGAACACCGCGTCCGGCGACTCCTCGCGGGTGTCGAGGATTTCCAGCAGCCGCGCCGCGGCGTAGATGCCATCGTCGAAACCGAACCAGCGCTCGGCGAAGAAGAAGTGGCCGCTCATCTCGCCGGCCAGCGCGGCATCGACCTCGCGCATCTTCGACTTGATCAGCGAATGGCCGGTCTTCCACATCAGCGGACTGCCGCCGTAGCGGAGGATCTGGGTCGGCAGCCGGCCGGTGCACTTCACGTCGTAGACGATGACCGCGCCCGGGTTGCGCTCCAGCACGTCGGCGGCGAACAACATCAGCAGACGGTCGGGGAAGATGTTCTCGCCGTCGCGGGTGACCACGCCGAGGCGGTCGCCGTCACCGTCAAAGGCGATGCCCAGGTCCGCGTCGAGCCTGTTCACCGTGGCGACGAGGTCCTCGAGGTTGTGCGGTTCGCTCGGGTCCGGATGGTGGTTGGGGAAGGTGCCGTCGATGTCGCAG
>JANJSW010000204.1 GCA_024711415.1 Thermomonas sp.
GATGGCGGCGGCCGGCACCAGCACGCCCGGCTTGGCATCGGCCTGCGCGGGTTTCGCGTCCTCCAGGAAGCCGACCCGCGCGCCCATGTCCGGCACGATCCGCGGGTCGCCCTTGGCGTCCAGCCCCACCCGCACCTTCACCGTGGCCTTGCCGCGGTCGGCGGCGGGGATGATGGCAATCACCCGGCCGGGGATTTTCCAGTCCTGGTAGGCGTTGAGGATGGTCTCGGTGCGCATGCCCGGCTTGACCCGGCCGATGAAGGCCTCGCCGACCTCCACCTCCACTTCCAGCGAATCCATGTCGACGATGGTGCCGATGCCGGTGCGGGTGAAGCCGCCGCCGGCCGACAGCGGCGAGACGATTTCGCCCGGCTGCGCCGACTTGGCGATCACCACCCCGGCGAACGGCGCGCGCACGATGGTGTTGTCCACGCCGTTGTCGGCGATGCGCAGGCCGTCGCGCGCCACCTGCGCCTTGCGCTGGGAGGTGGCCAGCTGCGCGCGCAGGGCATCGCGGGTGGCCACCGCTTGCTCGAACTGCGCGCGCGACACCAGCTTCTGCGCCGCCAGCGCGGACAGCCGCGCGGCATTGGCTTCAGCTTCCTTCAGCTGCGCCTGCACGCTGCCGATCTGGCTTTGCGAGGCGGCCAGTTGCGATGCCGACAGCGCGCGCTGCGCCTGCGCATCCACCGGGTCCAGCCGCGCCAGCACCTGGCCTTCCTCGACCTTCTGGCCTTCCTCGATCAGCACCTCGCGCACGCGGCCGGTGACCTTGGCCGAGACCGTGGCCATCCGCCGCGCCACCACGTAGCCGGTGGCATCCAGCACCGAGGCGTTGCCCGCGCCGGCACCGCCGATCGCGGTGGCCTCGGCCACGTTCACCTCGACGCCCTTGCCGCCGCGCAGGGCGAACGCACCGGCCACTGCCAGCACCACCACGCCAGCTGCCGCAAGCCCGATCCACAGCCCCTTGCGCGAGGGCGGCGGGGGCGGCGCGCTGCGGTCGATCTTCAGGGAATTGAGCAGGTCGGCGGAAGTATTCATGGGCACGGGAAGGGAAGGGAATGGGTGGCGGACGGACGCGGCACGGCCGCAGTCGGATCCTGGCCGCCACCTTCATGCATGCGATCTATCGTGTCAAGTTTCCTTTACAGGCAGTTTGCGCGCCGGTGCCGGGTTTGCGGTCGGGGCGTTCCAGGCCGATCCAGCGAAGCGCAGGCTACCGGCCGCGGCGGTGGCGGTCAGGTGATGGTTGTCATGTGATTCGGCTGACGGCTGCGGATGTCACGCGCCGCGGCGACGACGGAGCATGCCGCCATCGAACACGGAGGAATCCCGATGCCGGACGGACAAGCGGTGGTGGCGAGGTTGCGCGGCGCGAGCAAGCGTTACGGCGGCACGCAGGCGCTGGACGGACTGGACCTGTCGCTGCACGCGGGCCAGGTGACGTCGCTGCTGGGTGCCAACGGCGCCGGCAAGAGCACCGCGGTGAACCTGCTGCTGGGGCTGCTCGCCGCGGATGCGGGCGAAGTCTCGGTGTTCGGCCGTCCGCCCAGCTCGCGCGCGGCGCGCCTGGGCACCGGCGCGATGCTGCAGAGCGCCGGCATTCCCGACCGCCTGCGCGTGGGCGAGGTGCTGGCGCTGGTGCGCAGCTACTACCGCGATCCGCGCAGCGTGGCCGACTGCGTGGCGCTGGCGGGACTGGACGGGCTGATGGCGCGTCCGTACCGGCACCTGTCCGGCGGCCAGCAGCGGCGCGTGCAGTTCGCCCTGGCGATCTGCGGACGCCCGCGCCTGCTGTGCCTGGACGAACCGACCACCGGCCTCGACATCGACGCACGCCAGGGCATCTGGCGCGCGGTGCGCGAGCTGGTCGCCGGCGGCAGCGCGGTGTTGCTGACCACGCACTACCTCGAGGAAGCCGAAGCGCTGGCCGACCATGTCGCGGTGATCGACCGTGGCCGCATGCTGGCGCAGGGCAGCGTGGCGGCGATCCGCGCGCACGTGGCGCAGCGGCGCATCCGCTGCGTGTCGGCGCTGGATGCCGACGCGGTGGCGCGCTGGCCGGGCGTGCGCCAGGCCGAGCGCGACGGCGAGCTGCTGCGCATCGTCGCCGATGCCGCGGAACCTGTGGTGCGGCGCCTGCTGGCCGCCGACGACCGCCTGCACGACCTCGAGGTGCAGCGCGCCGGGCTGGCCGATGCGTTCCTCGAACTCACCCGCACTCCGCAACAGGAGGCCGCGTGATGGCTGCCGTGCTCCCCACCCTGCATCGCGCCGCGCTGCGCAGCTACCTACTGGAAGCGCGCTGCGAATGCCTGCGCATGCTGCGCGACCCCGGCTTCTGCATCCCGGTCACCGCCTTCCCGCTGATGTTCTATGTGCTGTTCGCGGTGGTGTTGAACAGGCAGCACAGCGCGGCGACCGCGCAGTACCTGCTGGCCACCTACGGCGCCTTCGGCGTGGCCGGTGCGGGCCTGTTCGGCTTCGGCGTCACCATCGCGCTGGATCGCGAGCGCGGCTTCCTGCGGCTGAAGCGGGTGCTGCCCACCCCGCCCGGTGCGATGCTGCTGGCGCGGATGGCGATGGCGATGCTGTTTGCCGCGCTGATCTCGCTGCTGATGGCGCTGCTGGCCGCGCTGGTGGCGGGAGTGTCGCTGGCGCCGCTGCAGTGGCTGGCGCTGCTGGCGGTGAACGTAACCGGGGTGCTGCCGTTTGCCGCCATCGGCCTGTACGTGGGCACGCGGATGAGCGGCAGCGCCGCGCCGGCGCTGCTCAACGGGCTGTACCTGCCGATGTCGTTCCTGTCCGGGCTGTGGCTGCCGCTGTCGATGCTGCCGCCGCTGTTGGCCAAGCTGGCGGTGGTCTGGCCGGCCTACCACCTCGGCCAGCTGGCGCTGAAGGTGGTCGGCTTCGATGCCGGCCAGCCGGTCTGGCTGCACCTGCTGGCTCTGTCTGGTTTCACCGCGGCGTTCTTCGCGCTGGCGCAGCGCCGGCTGGCGGTGGCGGAGTGACGCCGCCACGGCATGCCATGATCTGCGCACCGCGTCCACGGAGCCGCCGATGAAGTTCGCCCTGCCCGCGCGCTGGCCGCGGCCGACGCCGGATTCGCTGGTCGCGCAGGACATGCGCCTTGGCCGCTCGGCGTGGACCCATCACATCCATCTGGTGTGGTCGATCTGGGTGTTCATCACCCCGGCGTTCTCCGGCGGCGTCTCCGGCTACACCTTGCGCTGGCTGCTGCTGACCCTGCTGTCGTTCCCGCTGTTCCTGCTGCTGTTCCATGTCAGCGTGACCGCGTCCGAGCGGCGCGCCCAGCTGGCCGCGCTGGGCATGCTGGCACTGTGTTTCGCGCTGCTGCGCTGGTACCCCTCGGGGCTCAGCTATTTCGTGTTCGGCTGCGTGATGCTGCAGCCGCGCAGCAAGGGCTCGCTGCTGCGCTACATCGTCTGGCTGGCGGCCTGCAATGCCGCGCTGATCGTCTACGCGCGCTACATCGGCTATCCGTGGATCTCGCTGATATGGATGCCGGCGATCACCGCGATCATCGGCCTGCTCACCCTGGTGGAGCGGATCAACCGACAGCGCGACGCCGCGCTCAAGCTCTCGCACGAGGAAGTGCGGCGGTTGGCGGCGCTGGCCGAGCGCGAGCGCATCGGCCGCGACCTGCACGACCTGCTGGGCCATACGCTGTCGATGGTGGCGTTGAAGTCCGATCTTGCCGGCCGTCTGCTGGTGCGCGATCCGGCCGCGGCGCAGGCCGAGATCGCGGAAGTCAGCCGGGTCGCACGCGAGGCGCTGGCGCAGGTGCGCGGCGCGGTCAGCGGCATCCGCGCCGCCGGCATCGCCGCCGAGCTGGCTTCGGCCAAACTGTTGCTGGAAACCGACGGGGTGGCCTTCGAGTACCGCCTCGACGACGGCTTCTCCGGCGCCGGGCTGCCGGCCGCGGTGGAGTCGGCGCTGGCGATGACCGTGCGCGAGGCCGCCACCAACATCCAGCGCCACGCGCGTGCACGCCGCGCGCAGGTGCGTTTCGGCGTGGAGGCGGGCGAGGCGGTGCTGCGGGTCGAGGACGATGGTCGTGGCGGTGCACTGGTACCGGGGAATGGCCTGGCCGGCATGCGCGAACGCATCGAGGCGCTGCGCGGGCGCCTGCGCGTCGACGCCGGCGCCAGGCAGGGCACCTGCATCGAAGCGCGGGTGCCGCTGGCCGCCAACGACGATCTGCCAGCCGCGCCCTGATGCCGTCCCTATAGGAGCGCACCGCAGGGGTGCGATTGCTGTTAGCAGGTTCCCGCGAAAGCGTTCGCGCCCCCGCGGTGCGCTCCTACAGGGGGTGGGAGTGCCGCCGGCCGGCGGGGCAGCCGC
>JANJSW010000207.1 GCA_024711415.1 Thermomonas sp.
AGCAGCGCCAGCGCCTGCCAGCCGCGCGCACCGCCGCTGCGCGCGCGCATCCACGCCCACGCGGCCAGCGCCAGCAGGATGGCGGCGGCCAGCCACAGGCCGGCGGCATCGGCCCCGCGCAGTTTGGCCAGCACCCACACCAGCCAGGCCGCGGTGGCGTACAGCGGGAACGCCAGCAGCTGCTTGAGGGTCTCCATCCACGCGCCCGGCTTCGGCAGCAGGCGGGCGAAGGCCGGCACGAAGCCGATCAGCAGGAACGGCAGCGCCAGCCCCAGTCCCAGCATCAGGAACACCAGCAGCGCGCCGACGGTCGGGCCGGTGAAGGCATAGGCCAGCGCCGCGCCCATGAACGGCGCGGTGCACGGGGTGGCCAGCACCACCGCCAGCACGCCGGTGAAGAAGTCGGCGCGCACGCCGTCGCCCTGCAGCAGTGCGCCGGTGCGCTGGCCCAGGCCGACATTGGCCTGCCACAGCCCGGACAGCGACAGCCCCAGCGCGAACATCACCAGCGCCAGCCCGGCCAGCACCAGCGGCTGCTGCAGCTGGAAGCCCCAGCCCAGCGCCAGCCCGGCATGGCGCAGTGCCAGCACCAGCGCGCCCAGCGCCAGCATCGAGGTCAGCACGCCGGCGGTATAGGCCAGCGCATGGCGGCGCGCCTCGCTCCGGCCGGCGCCGCTCTGCGCCAGCGACAGCGCCTTCAGCGACAGCACCGGCAGCACGCAGGGCATCAGGTTGAGGATCAGGCCGCCGCCCAGCGCCAGCAGCAGCGCCGCCAGCAGGCCCGGTGTCCTGCGCTGCGGCGGGGGTTCGCGCGCGGGCTGGGGCGTGCGGTCGGCGGCGGCTGCCCCACCCGGTCCTTCCTCGGCAGTCGTGGCGGCGGCATTGCTTGCCGTTTCCGCGGCCGGAAGCGGCGTGTCGGCCGGCGCCGTTCCCTGCGCAGGCAACAACGCGGCAGGGCCGCTGTTGCCGGACACATTGTTGTCGGGGACGGTCGCCGGCTTCCCGGCGGGCAGCGAGAACGCCAGCCGCCGGGTCATCGGCGGATAGCAGATGCCGTTGTCCTGGCAACCCTGCAGGCCCAGCACCAGGGTGCCGCTGGCGGCAGGGGCAGCCGTGCGCGCCACCGGCAGGGCGATCTCGACCTGGTCGAAATACACCGCCACGTCGCCGAAATGCTCGTCGCGGTAGGGCGTCGCCGCCGGCAGCTTCGCCGCCGCCGGCAGCTGCACCGACAGGCCGTCGGCGCCTTCCAGCTGCACCGACAGCTTGTCGCGGTAGAGGTAATAGCCCCGCGCCGGGGTCAGCCGCAGCAGCAGGGTGTTGCCGTCCAGCGCGATCAGGTCGCTGCCGAAGGCCTGCGCGGCGGGCAGCGGCGCGGCGTCCACTGCGCCGCCGCGGTTGCCGAGGCCGAACAATCCGCCGCCGGCCTTTCGGCCCGGCAGGAAGCCGCCATCCGCCTCGGCCTGCGGCAGCGTCACGCTCAGCGTGCGGGTCTGCGGCGGGTAGCAGATGCCGGCATCCGCGCAACCCTGGTACTTCACCGTCAGCGCGACGCCGGTCGCGGTCGCGGCGGGTACACCGGTGACCACGCCCACCAGCTGGGTGCGGTAGGTCTCGACGTCGCCGAAGAACTCGTCGCGGTGCTTCTTGCCGTCGGGCAGGGCCAGCCGCGGCCCGGCGAAGCCGGCGCCCACCTTCACCGAGGTGCGGTGCCGGTACAGGTAATAGCCGTCGGCGATCTTCCAGCGCACCTCGATGCGGTCGCGCGCGGTGGCCTGGGCCGACAGCACGAACACCTCGTCCACCGGCGGCAGTTCGAAATCGGCGGCGATGGCCGGGGCGGCGGCCAGCAGGCCCGCGATCAGGGCCGGCGCGGCCAGCCAGCGGCGCAGGCGAAGGGTCAATCCGGTCATCGGGTCATTCTACTGGACGGGTCGATTCGGCCACCCACTGCAGGTACGCGGGCAGGCCGGAGACGGATTCGACCGCCAGCAACTCCGGCAGTTCATACGGATGCAGCTGCGGCAGCCGCGCCTGCAGGGCCGGGTAGCGCTGCCGGGTGGTCTTGATCAGCAGCAGCACTTCGGCGTCGCGCTGGACCTGCCCCTGCCAGCGGTACACCGACTGCAGGCCGGGCAGGAGGTTCACGCAGGCGGCCAGGCGTTCCTCCACCAGGGCCTCGGCGATGCGATCGGCGGTGGCGGGGTTGGGGCAGGTGCACAGGCAGATCAGGACGTCCATGCCGACAGGGTAGCCGGCGATGACCTGGCATGGGCCCCTTGAAAGCCGCCTGCGGCGCCCCATCTCCCTGCCATCCCGGCCCCGGGATGTTTTTGTCCCTGGCGTTGGCAGTTGTCACGTCCGACTGCTAAAATTTCCGGGTTTTCCCCGTTCAATCAATCATTTGCAGAGGTTGCACATGTCCAGCATCAAGCCGCTGTACGACCGCGTGGTCATCAAGCGCATGGAAGAAGAGAAGCTGTCCGCCGGTGGCATCGTGATCCCCGACAGCGCCACCGAGAAGCCGATCAAGGGCGAAGTGATCGCCGTGGGCACCGGCAAGGTGCTGGACAACGGCCAGGTGCGCGCGCCGCAGGTGAAGGTGGGCGACAAGGTGCTGTTCGGCAAGTACAGCGGCACGGAAGTGAAGCTGGACGGCGCCGAGCTGCTGGTGGTCAAGGAAGACGACCTGTTCGCGATCCTCGGCTGATCGCGCGTCGCTTCCCACCCTCATCCCACTGAATACTTACTGAGGTAATCGCAATGGCTGCCAAGGATATCCGTTTCGGCGAAGACGCCCGCGTGCGCATGGTGCGCGGCGTGAACGTGCTCGCCAATGCCGTCAAGGCCACCCTGGGCCCGAAGGG
>JANJSW010000262.1 GCA_024711415.1 Thermomonas sp.
GGCAGTCGCTGGAACCGCTGCTGGCCACGCCGGCTTCGCGCGCAGCGCTGGTGGGCGGCAAGATGCTGGCGGCGGCCCTGCTCGGCCTGGCATCGATGCTGCTGATCCTGGTGTCGTTCAAGCTGTCCGCCACCCTGGCCAGCGGCATGGCCAAGCAGATGGACGTGAGCTTCCTGGCCATGGGCAAGCTGCTGCTGACGCTGGTGCCGCTGGTCCTGATCGGCACCGCGCTGATCACCGCGCTGGCCGCCGGCGCCAAGAGCATGAAGGAGGCGCAGAGCCACATCATGTGGCTGATGATGCTGCCGATGCTCCCGGCCTACGGCCTGATGGCCTATCCGCTGAAGGACACCGAGCTGTGGCAGTACGCGGTGCCGTTCCTGTCGCAGAACCAGCTGATCCAGAAGATCACCCGCGGCGAAACGGCATCGATGGAGCAGTGGGGCCTGTATCTGGCCAGCTCTCTGGCGTTGGCGGCGCTGCTGTGGGCGCTGGCGGTGTGGCGCTACCGGCAGGAGAAGCTGGCGATCTCGGCCTGATCGCCTCGCCCGCTTCCCGCGCAAACAAAAAGCCCGGCATCCGCCGGGCTTTTTGCTGCCGCTTCGCGTCGTGCTTATTACTGCTCGAACGCGATCGTACGGCGGCTGGTGGTGGCCTGGCCAATGGGCTGGAAGCGCCAGCGTTTGACCGTGTTCAGCGCTTCGCGCTCGAACTCGCGCTGGAACTGGCGGGTGCCGTCGGAAGACACCACCCGGGCGCTGGCGATGCTGCCGTCGGTACCGACGGTGAACTCCACCTGCACCGAGCCGGTGGCGCCGGCGCGCTGCGCCGCCGGCGGGTACTTCGGCCCGGGCTGGCTGATCGGCCGCAGCTCGGTCGACGCCGCGGCCGGACGCGCAGCGGCGGGTTGCGGTGCGGCGGGCGGCGGTGCGGCGGCCTGCTGGCGCTGCGCGGCCTCGCGCTGGGCCTCCTCACGCTGCGCGGCTTCCCGTTGCGCGGCTTCGCGCTGCGCCGCTTCGCGCTGGGTTTGCTCCTGCTGTGCCACCTGCTGGCGCTGCTGTTCCTGCTGCTTGCGCTGGTCTTCCTCGCGCTGCTTGAGCTGGTCGGCCTTGCGCTTGGCCTCTTCCTCGGCGGTCAGCTTCTGCGTCTCCGCCTGCTGCTTGAGCTTCGCCTCGCCATTGGCGACGCTGGTCTTCAGCCGCTCCAGCGCCGGATGGTTGGGATCGGCCTTGCCGATCAGGGCGAGCAGGCGCGAGGCTTCCTCGTAGTCCTCGCGGGCGATGCTCTGCTCGGTGGCGATCACCGCCATCGGCAGCAGGTCGCTCAGCGCGCTGGACGCACCGGCATCGCCGGGCTGCTTGTCGCGCAGCGCAAGGTAGTACTCCATCGCGTTGTTGCCGGCCGGCGCATACAGCCGGTTGTCGTTGTAGGCGGTATTGGCCGCATCGCGCAGTTGGTCGACCCCCATCGCCGACACCGATGCCGCCACCACCGTTTCCGGCGTGGGTGCAGGCGCCGCCTGTTGCGTCGCCTGCGGACCCGCTGCCTGCTCGTCCTTCTTGCATGCCGTCAGCGCGCAGGCCACGGCCACGGTCAGTGCGACCGGGACCCACCCCTTGCGCATCTTGTTGTTTGCTGTCATTGCGTTCCCCCTTTAATGCAAAGCGCTTGCCAGCGTAGCACGCGGCATCCGGGCCTCGGTTGTCAAGTGGAGGCGCCTATTTGCCGATGCAGAACGCGCTGAAAATGTGACCCAATAGGCCATCCGCATCGATCCGCCCGCCGATGGCCCCCAGCGCATCGTGCGCGCGCAGCAACGCCTCCGCGGCCAGCTCCAGGCGTTCGGCGGCCAGTTCCGCCGTGGCCTGTGCCAGCCAGTCGTCGGCCTGCGCCAGCGCCTGCACGTGGCGCGCGCGGGCCGAAAACGCACCCTCCCCCGCGCCACCGCCGGCCAGCGCGAACAGGCGCTGGTGCAGCTGCGCCAGCCCCAGTCCGGTGTGCGCCGACACCGCCAGCGCGTCGTCGCCCAGCGCGGGCGGCGCGGGCAGCAGGTCGGCCTTGTTGTGCAGCCACAGCACCTGCGCGACGTCGGCCAGGTCGCCCGCGAGGGCGGCGCGCCCTGCGTCGGGATCGCTGGCATCCAGCACCGCCAGCGCGAGGTCGGCGCGCGCCAGCTCGCCGCGGGCGCGGCGGATGCCCTCTGCCTCGATGGCGTCATCGGCATGGCGCAGCCCGGCGGTATCAACCAGGGTCAGCTCGACGCCGTCGATGCGGATGGTTTCCTGCAGCACGTCGCGGGTGGTGCCGGCGATGTCGGTGACGATGGCGCGGTCGCTGCCGGCCAGCGCGTTGAGCAGCGAGCTCTTGCCGGCGTTGGGCGGGCCCACCAGCACCACGTGCAGGCCGTCGCGCAGCTTGCGGCCGCGCTCCGCCTCCACGCGCAGCTGCGCCAGCACGGTGCGCGCCTGCTGCAGCCGCTCGCGCAGCGCGGCGCCGCCGAGCGTATCCAGCGACTCGTCGGCGAAATCGATCGCCGCTTCCACGTGCACGCGGATCGCCAGCAGCTGCGCCATCAGCGCGTCGACTTGCTGCGAGAACGCGCCGTCCAGCGAGCGCCGCGCCGCGCGCGCCGCGCGTGCATCGCCGGCCGCGATCAGGTCGGCG
>JANJSW010000294.1 GCA_024711415.1 Thermomonas sp.
ACGTTCGCCGTGGCGACAGGCGGCGATGCAATCGTCGGTGACGGGCGCGGCATAGCCGTGCACGAAATAGGCGCGCGCATCGCTGCCGATGCCGTCGAGGAGCGGCGATGCGGCGACCTGCTCGAGCGTGTTCCAGCCCATGTGCGGCACCCGCAGGCCCGGCCCGCCGGCGAGTTTCCGCACCCGCCCGGGCAACAGGCCAAGGCAGTCCACGCCGCCTTCCTCGGAAGACTCGAACAGCAACTGCATGCCCAGGCAGATGCCCAGCAGCGGCACCTGCAACGCCGGCAGCACCTCGGCGAAACCGCGCTCGCGCAGCAGCGCCATCGCCGGCCCGGACGCACCCACGCCGGGCAGCAGCACCCGCGGCGCATCCGCAAGGCCAGCGGCATCGCGCACGATGCGCGGGCGTGCGCCGAGCCGTTCCAGCGCGTAGCAGACCGAGCCGAAATTGGCCCCGCCGGCGTCGATCACCGCGATGTCCATCACAGCAGGCCCTTGGTCGAAGGCAGCTCGGCGCCTTCACGCCGGATGGCTTGTCGCAGTGCCCGCGCCAGCGCCTTGAAGCAGGCCTCGATCTGGTGGTGGTCATTCTCGCCCTGCACCTTCAGGTGCAGGTTCAAGCCCGCGGCATCGCAGAGCGAACGGAAGAAATGCGGCACCAGTTCGGTGGGCAGGTCGCCCACGCGCTCGCGGCGCAGCGCACCCTCGAACACGAAGTATGGCCGCCCGGAAAAATCCAGCGCGGCGCTGGCCAGGCATTCGTCCATCGGCAGGATGAAGCCGTAGCGGCCGATCCCGCGCTTGTCGCCCAGCGCTTCGCGCAGCGCCTGCCCCAGCGCCAGCGCGGTGTCCTCGACCGTGTGATGCTCGTCGATGTGCAGGTCGCCATCGCAGCGGATGCGCAGCTCGAAGCCGCCGTGCTTGCCGATCTGTTCCAGCATGTGGTCGAAGAACGCCAGCCCGGTGGCGACCTGCGGATCCGCCACACGGTCCAGATCCACTTCGACGCGGATCCTGGTCTCCTTGGTGTTGCGCACGACCGTCGCCTGGCGCGGCGCATCGGCAAGCGCATGCGCAATCCCGGCCCAGTCCCAGTCGCCACCGAACTGTGCGGTGGCAAGCTGGAAGCCGCGGATCTTCAGGTTGTCGGCGAACTGGAGGTCCGTCTGGCGGTCGCCGACCATCGCGCTGCGCGCCCAGTCGATGCTCCGGTCCTGCAGCAGGCCCGTCATCATACCCAGACCGGGCTTTCGGTTCGGGCTGTTGTCGGCGGGCAGGCTGCAGTCGATCAGTTCATCGCGGAACACGATGCCCTGGCTCTCGAACACCTGCCGCATCAGCGCGTGCGGGCCGTCGAATGCGGCGCGCGGATACGCCTCGCTGCCCAGCCCGTCCTGGTTGCTGACGATCACGAACTGGTAGCCGGCATCGCGCAGCTTCAACAGCGCGGGGATCACGCCCTGAACGAAGCGCAGCTTCTCGAACGCATCGATCTGGAAGTCGGCGGGCTCCTCGATGAGCGTACCGTCGCGATCCACGAACAGGATCGGCTGCAGGCTCATGCCGCCACCTCCATGCGCGCCGCTTCCAGCGCGGCCAGCACGCGGCGGCATTCCTCCATGCTGCCGACGGTGATGCGCAGTGCATCGCCCAGCTGTGCCATCGCACGCATGTCGCGCACCACCACGCCGGCCGACAGCAGCGCGGCGAACGCGGCGTCCGCGTCGGCGAAGCGCACCAGCAGGAAATTGCCGGCGGAAGGATAGACGCTGCGCACCTGCGGCAGCATGCGCAGGCCATCGGCCAGCCGGGCGCGCGCCTCGCGCATCGCCGCCATGCGGCTGCGGGTCAGCGCCAGTGCCGACGGTGCCAGCGCCGCCAGCGCCGCATCGACGACGGGCTGCGGCAGCGGATACGGCGCCTGCACGCGGCGCAGCGCCGTGATCAGTTGCGGGTTGCCGAGTACGCAGCCCACCCGCGCAGCGGCCAGTGCATGCGCCTTCGACAGCGTGCGCAGCACGGCGATGTTGTCGTGCTGCTCCAGCAGGCGGGTCGCAGAGGGTGCATCGGCGTACTCGACGTAGGCCTCGTCCACGATCACCAGACAGCATCCGCGCAGGCGCTGCGCAAGCGCCGCGATGGCGTCCACCTCCAGCAGTTCGCCCGACGGATTGCCTGGCGAGCACAGGAACAACAACGAGGCGCCGCCAGCCAACGCGGCATCGCCCATCGCCGGCAGGTCCGCGCACAGGCCGGCTTCGGCCTCACGCAGCGGCACTTCGACGATCTTCGCCCCGTGCAGGCGCGCGCACACCGCATACATCCCGAACACTGGCGGCGCGGTGACGATCGCGCCACGGCCCGGCATGCAGAAGGCACGCAGCAGCAGGTCGATGCCCTCGTCGCTGCCGCGTCCGACCAGCAGCTGCGCCGGCGCCACGTCGTACAACGCCGCCAACCGCGCGCACAGCGCTTCCGGCTGTGGCTGCGGATAACGACGCAGGCGGCCGTCGGCATCGCTGCCGTTGGCCCACGCGGACTCGTTGGCGTTGAGCCAGACCGAGCCCGCCAGCGCTTCGCTGCGCGCCGACTTGTAGCCAGCGAAATCCCGCAGGTCCTCGCGCAACAGCGCATTCACGGTCGCGCTCATGCGGCCTGCTCCAGTCGCAGCTCCACCGCCCGCGCATGCGCCTGCAGGCCTTCCGCGTGCGCCAGCGTGGCGGCGCAGGGTCCCGCACTGGCGATCCCGGCGCGGCTGGCTTCCTGCACGGTGATGGCTTTCTGGAAACTCGCCACGGACAGCCCGCTCCACGCCCGCGCCGCGCCGCCGGTGGGCAGCACGTGGTTGCTGCCGCTGCAATAGTCGCCCAGGGCTTCCGGCGTCCAGTCGCCGAGGAAGATGCTGCCGGCATTGTGGACGTGGGGCAGCCATTCGCGTGGCTGGCGCAGCGCAAGGATCAGGTGTTCCGGCGCGTAGGCATCGCTGATGGCGATGGCCTGTCCGATGTCGCGCACCAGCACCAGGCGCGAAGCTTCCAGCGCACGCCGGGCGATGTCGGCGCGCGGCAGCCGCGCCAGCTGCGCATCGATCTCCGCCGCCACCGCGTCCAGCAGCGCCGCACTGTCGGTCAGCAGCAGCACCTGCGAATCCGGGCCATGCTCGGCCTGCGACAGCAGATCGGCGGCAACGAAGGCGGCGTTGGCGTCAGCGTCGGCGATGACCAGCACCTCGGACGGCCCGGCCGGCATGTCGATGGCCAGCCCGCCCGACAGCTGCGCGGCCTGCCGCTTGGCTTCGTCCACCCACGCATTGCCGGGGCCGAACAGCTTGTCGCAGCGCGGCACGCTGGCCGTGCCCAAGGCCATCGCCGCAATCGCCTGCGCGCCGCCGAGCTTGAACACACGCAGGCCGGGCGCCTGCCGCGCCGCCAGCAGCACCGCGGGATCGGCGCTACCGTCCGCACGCGGCGGCGTGCACAGGATGACCTCGCCGCAGCCTGCCAACCGGGCCGGGATGCACAGCATCAGCGCAGTCGACGGCAGCGGCGCACTGCCTGCGGGCACGTACAGGCCGACGCGATTGATCGGACGCTGCACGCGCTGGCACAACAGGCCCGGCGCGGTTTCCACCTCGTAAGGCTGCGCGATGCCGGCGCCGTGGAAGGCCTCGATCCGAGCTGCCGCTTCAACGATCGCGGCCTGCACGTTCGCCGGCACCTGTCCGGCGGCAGCTTCGAATTCCTCGGCGCCGACTTCGAAATCCCCCAACGAGACGCCATCGAACTGCGCGGTGTAATCGCGCAGCGCACCGTCACCGCGCGCAGCCACCGCATCGAAGATCGCCCGCACCCCCTCGCGCAGCGTGTCCGACACCGCCTGCACCGGACGCCGCAGCACCGCGGCGCGCTCATCCGCGCCCAGCGCGTTCCAGTCGATGCGCTTCATGCCAGCATCCGCTCCACCGGCAACACCATCAGCCCGCGCGCACCGGCACGCTTGAGGTCTTCCAGCCGCTGCCAGGTCATCGCGCCATGGCAGAGCGCCTGCAACGCCAGCGTCTCGCTGCCGTCCACCGCGCACATGGTCGGCGGCTCGGCATCCGGCAGCAGCTGCAGTACCTGCGGCAGCGCTTCGCGCGGGGTCTGGAACAGCAGCAGCTTGCTGTCGCGGATGCGCAGCACGCCGTCCATGCGCCGCAGCAGCAGGTCCGCCAGCTCGGCGCGGACATCGCCGAACGGCGCCACCGGACCCGCCAGCACCGCCTCGCTGTGCAGGATGTCGAGCACCGGCTTGAGCTGGTTGGCGGCCAGCGTGGCGCCGCTGGAGACGAGATCGCAGATCAGGTCGGCCTGGCCCAGGCGCGGCGCGATTTCCACCGAGCCGTTGAGCACCACGGTCTCGGCCTCCACGCCCTGGGCACGCAGCCACGCGCGCAGCTGGTTGGGATAGGTGGTGGCGATGCGCTTGCCGGCAAGTTGCGCCGGCCCCTGCCAATCCCAGCCTTCCGGCACGGCGATCGACAGGCGGCAGCCGCCGAAACCCAGCGCGCGCCATTCGCGGAACACCGCCGGTTTGCCGGCCTCGGCGCGCTCGCCGGCCTGCTCCAGCAGCACGTTGCGGCCGACCACGCCCAGGTCGCAGACGCCATCGGCGATCAGGCCGGGAATGTCATCGTCGCGCACCAGCAGCAGGTCCACCGGCAGCGATTCGCCGTAGCAAAACAGCTTGTCGCGGCTTTCGCGCCAGCTCAAACCCGCGGACGCGAGCAATGCGCGCGCCGGCTCGCTGAGGCGGCCGTTTTTCTGGATGGCGATGCGCAGGCGATCGCGCCCGGCGGTTGTCGTTGCAGTGGTCATCGTGTGGACTCAGGAAGAAGTGTTGGCCAGGCCCAGCCGGCTCGCGGCGACCCGATAGCCGCCGGCACCGCGCTCGAGGCAGCGCGCCACACGGCCGATGGTGGTCACGCTGACCTTGGTTCGCTCATGGATTTCACGGTACGGCACGCCCTGCAGCAGCTGCGGTACCACCCGCCAGCGGTCGCCCATCGCCTCCAGCTCAGCCGGCGTGCACAGGTCATCCAGGAACGCACGGACCTCCTCCGCGCTTTCCAGCTTGGCCAGCACCGCGGCCAGCGCATCGATGGCGACCGCAGCGTCGTATTGGGGCAGGGGTTCGGGGCGTTGTTTCATCGGGACTCAGGGGCGGTAGCGGATGGACCGCAGCAGATCCGGCCCAAGGGGTCGGCCAGATCAATGTAATAACGTGTTAATACGTTAACTCAGCAACCCGACATTGGCAAGGCCCCTCACCGGACCTATGCTCATTCCGATGCGCAAGTTCGTGATTCTGGTCCTGTCAGGCCTGTCGGCCCTGATACTCAGCCTGCCTGCGCTCGCCGCTGGCGACGACGTCAGCCAGCGTGCAAATCGAGTCGAAGCCGAGGCGCAGCAATCGCCGCGCCCGGACGATCTGATCTTCGCGGCAAAAATCCAGCGCAGCTACGAGAAGAGCTTCGGCGACATCGACAGTACGGAGCAACTCCGCGGTCACAGCGATGCCGACCTGAAGCAGCATTGGGGCGCTGTGGAAACCGCGATCTTCTACAGCAGTGACGCTGACATCATTGCTTCAGCGCACCGCGTCCTGGACGAAATGGAGCGCCGTGGCCTGGCGGACAACCGCGACCGATCACGTCTGTTCAATGCGCTGCTGAGTGCCGGACGCTTCGATGCCGCCCGTGCAATGGCCGCCCAGCATCCGGACGCCGGGCTTCCCCCGATTCCAAAATCCATCGTCGACACAAACCCCCACCTGCCCAGCGTATGGCGATTCAGTGACGACGGCGACACATTGACCCGGATAGGAATTGATCTCGAGCCATTGCAGGTCATCGTGGCGGCGGGCTGTCACTTTTCGGCCGACGCCGCCCGCGACATCGTCAGCGACCCGATACTGGGCCCGGTGTTGGCACGACACGCGCACTGGCTTTCGTTGCCTCCCGGCAACGAGCAACTGGACGCCCTGCAGGAATGGAACCGCAACCATCCGCAAACGCCGATGCTGGCCATCCATGATCGCAGCGAATGGGCCGTGCTCCCGAAGTGGAACATGCCGACCTTCGCCATCATCCAAGGGGGCAAGCTGATCGACAGCACACACGGCTGGCGCAGCGGCGACCCCGAATTCCGCGACAAGCTGGTTTCAATGCTCAGGCGTGCCCGCTTGCTGCAAGCCGGCCCCCACGGAAATAACACCAAAACCTCAGCCCGCGCGCACCGCGGCGAGGATGCTCCCGTCCGCGACCATCGCCACGGCGGCGGCCACTTCGCCATCCAGCGCGCGGTCGCGGTCCAGATAGGGAATGCGCGCGCGGATAGCGGCGTGGGCAGTGGCGACTG
>JANJSW010000166.1 GCA_024711415.1 Thermomonas sp.
CGGCGAAGGCAAGGACGAGGCGCCGCACCTGATCCTGTTCCCGGAGCGGGTGTTCGACGAAGCCGATTTTCTGGCCAGGGTCGATGCCGTGGTCAAGCGGATCGGCTACTGCGTGGTGGTGGCCAGCGAAGGCATCCGCACCGCCGACGGGACCTTCGTCGCCGACGCCGGTGGCGGCAAGGACAGCTTCGGTCATACCCAGCTGGGCGGCGTGGCCTCGCACCTGGCCGGGCGGGTCAAGGACACGCTGGGCTACAAGGTGCACTGGGCGCTGCCCGACTACCTGCAGCGCTCGGCCCGCCACCTCGCCAGCGCAACCGACCTGGAGCAGGCGCTCGCGGTGGGCCGGGCGGCGGTGGAGTGCGCGCTGTCCGGGCAGAACGCGGTGATGCCGGTCATCGTGCGCGACAGCGACGCGCCCTACCGCTGGCATATCGACATCGCCCCGCTCGCGCGCATCGCCAACCACGAGAAGACCATGCCCAAGGGCTTCATCCGTCCGGATGGCTACGGCATCACCGCGGCGGCGCGCCGCTACCTGACCCCGCTGGTCGCAGGCGAGGCGTATCCGCCGTTTGGCCGGGATGGACTGCCGAATTACGTAGTACCCAAGCTGCGGCAGGTGCGTCGCCGGCTTCCGGGCTGGAGCGGCTGAACGCCTCCGGTTTAAACTCACCACCGCGCGCATTTCGCGACGCCCATCACACTCAACGGGGACACCATGAAGATTGCTTTCGCCGCCGCTGCCGTCTTGGCCTTGGCCGTTGCCAGCGCGCCCGCGCAGGCCCAGTTCAGCAAGAAGAAGAACGACCCGCAGGGTTCCGCTGGCGGCGCCAACGCACAGAACACCGGCGCCAACCTCGAAACCTGCGACGAGCCGATGGGCACGATTGCGGTGGTCGAGGAACAGGAAGGCGACTGGTACCGCTACCTCACCACCGACATGCGCCTGCCGTCGACGGTGCCGGTGATCCGCATGCTGATCCAGCAGTCCAACTGCTTCGTGGTGGTGGAACGTGGCCGCGCGATGCAGAACATGATGCAGGAGCGCGCGCTGCAGGACAGCGGTGAAATGCGTGCCGGCAGCAACTTCGGCAAGGGCCAGATGGTCGCCGCCGACTACACCGTCAGCCCCAGCATCAACTTCTCGCAGAAGAACGCAGGCGGCATCGGCGGCGCGCTTGGCCATTTCGGCGGCGCGCTGGGCGCAGTCGGCGCGCTGGCCGGCGGGCTGAAGTTCGGCAAGGCCGAAACCATGTTGACCATGATCGACAACCGTTCCGGCGTACAGATCGGGGTGGCGATGGGCGCGGCCAAGAAGACCAGCTTCGGCCTCGGCGGTGGCGGTTTTGGCAGCAGCGGCTTCGGCGCGCTGGGCGGCTACAGCAACACCGCGGAAGGCAAGACCATCGCCGCCGCCTTCGGCGAGGCTTACAACAACCTGGTGCGCGCCATGCGCGAGTACAAGCCGCAGCAGGTCAAGGGCGGCCTGGGCAAGGGCGGCACGCTCAAGGTCGGCGACTGACCCCGCTCCGTCGCTACATGGTTCACCGCGAACGCCCGGCCCTGTCCGGGCGTTTGCTTTTTGCGGCATGCGCCGCGTGCGATCCTTGCCCGCATGCCCATCCTCCAGGTCAAGGCCAAACCCAACAGCCGCGTCTCCGCGCTAACCCGGCAGGACGACGGCACCTGGTTGGCGCAGCTGAAATCGCCGCCGGTCGATGGCAAGGCCAACGCCGAGCTGGTCGAGCTGGTGGCGCGCACCTTCGGCTGCGCGAAGTCTTCCGTCACCATCAAGACCGGCGCCGGCAGCAAGCTCAAACGCGTGGTGGTGCCGGACTGAACCCGCCTCAGCGGCAGGCCTTGCCCTCGAGCGCCATCGCCACCGCGTACTGCGGGATCGCCCCCAGCTGGCCAGCCGATGCGGCATCCAGCCCGTCCTTGAGATAGACGCGCGCCTTGCCCTGCGCGTCCATCTTCGGCACGGCGCCGTTCGCCGGCTTGCGCCAAACCCGGACCACCGCCTGGCTTGAAGGACAGTCCGCGCTGGGCACGCGAATCAGGTCATTCAATATCCATCCCGCAGCGCCCGTGGCAGGCGCCCGTTCCCGCAGCGCAGCGCGCGACTGGCAGCGCGCGCCGGTGCGCACCGCGGCGAGTGCGTAGGGAGCCGCGGCATTGCCGGTAAAGCGGCCTTCCAGGCGGGTGCAGGCCTCGGGGATGGTGCGCAGGGTATGCACCACGCCAAGTGCCTGGGGGGTGGCGGGCGGGCGCTGGATTTCCGGGGCGCCGTCGCCCGCAATGGCCGCGGATGCGGCGAGCAGGCCTGCGCAGAGCGTGTGCAGTCGCAACATCGGAACAGCCTCGGCAACACGGATCGGATGGCCAGACTGGCACGCGCAGCCTGAATCGCATCGCCACGCGGGCCCGCACTGCCGGGATCACCGTTCCCGCCCCCGCTCGAGGCCGGGTGGCTCACGCGGGCCGGTGCGTGTGTGCGATAGTCGGACGTCGCCCGCCTGCGGGTGGGCACGACAACCTGATGTCTTCCATTCGAACACTCCGGGGAGGGGTTTCATGCTGGAGCAATATGGTTTGGTGTTGGCGCTGGCCAGCGCCGTGGTCGCGATCCTCTATGGCCTGTGGGCCGCTGCGTGGATCAACAAACAACCCGCCGGCAACGAGCGCATGCAGGAGATCGCCGGCGCGATCCAGGAAGGCGCCCGCGCCTACCTCAACCGCCAGTACACGACGATCGCCGTCGCCGGCGTGGTGCTGCTGGTGCTGATCGGGTTCTTCCTCAGCTGGCATACCGCGATCGGCTTCCTGATCGGCGCGGTGCTCTCGGGCGCGGCCGGCTACATCGGCATGAACGTCTCGGTGCGCGCCAACGTGCGCACCGCCGAAGCCGCGCGCAGCGGCATGGGCCCGGCGATGAACGTGGCCTTCAAGGGCGGCGCGATCACCGGCATGCTGGTGGTGGGCCTCGGCCTGCTGGGCGTGGCCGGCTACTACGCGGTGCTGACCAAACACCTCGGCGCCACCCAGGCCGAAGCACTGCACGCGCTGGTCGGCCTGGCCTTCGGTTCCAGCCTGATCTCGATCTTCGCGCGCCTGGGCGGCGGCATCTTCACCAAGGGCGCCGACGTCGGCGCCGACCTGGTGGGCAAGGTCGAGGCCGGCATCCCCGAGGATGACCCGCGCAATCCCGCGGTGATCGCCGACAACGTGGGCGACAACGTCGGCGACTGCGCCGGCATGGCCGCCGACCTGTTCGAAACCTATGCAGTGACGGTGATCGCCACCATGCTGCTGGGCGGGCTGATGGTCGCCACCGTCGGCCAGCACGCGGTGCTGTACCCGCTGGTACTGGGCGGCGCCTCGATCATCGCTTCGATCATCGGCACGTTCTTCGTGAAGGTGAGTGGCAGCAGCCCCAACATCATGGGCGCGCTGTACCGCGGCGTGATCGTATCCGGAGTGCTGGCGGCAGTGGCGTTCTACCCGATCACCACCTCGCTGATGGCCGATTCGTCCTTTGGCGCGATGAACCTGTACTGGTGCGCGCTGA
>JANJSW010000315.1 GCA_024711415.1 Thermomonas sp.
GCCGCCTGCCCGGCATCGCCGGCCTGGCGCAGCTGGCGACTGGCGCCGGACAGCGTGCCCAGCAGCAGGGTCAGGCCCAGCGCCAGCAGCGCGAACGCGACCACGATCTCGATCAGGGTGAAGCCGCGCTGGCGCGGCCGCAGGGCCGGCGCGCGGCGGCGAAGGTGCTGCCGCATGATCACTGCGCCGCTCCGATCCGGCGCACCTGCACCTCACCGGTCAGCCAGGCCACGTCGACGTCCCAGCCGCCGCCATTGGCCGCCAGCCGCACCCGCCCACCGGTGGCGGCGCCGTCCGGGAAGAAGCGCACCGCGCCCTCGCCCGCCTCCTGCAGGTTGCGCGCGCCGATGAACGCCAGTTCGCCGGTGTCGGGCAGGCGGCCATGGCGGCCTTTCGGCGCGCGCCAGGCGCGTGCTGCCGGATCGATCACGAACTCCTGCGGCACGCCGCTGGCGATCGCCAGCGCACGGGTGAAGCGCAGCTGCGCGGCCACCTCTTTCGCCGCCGAATGCAGGCGCGCGCCGCGCAGGCCGTTGCCGAACGCGGCCATGGCCAGAAGGCTGGCGGCGGCGATGATCGCCAGCACCACCAGCATCTCCAGCAGGGTGAAACCCGCCGACCGGCCGCGCACGGTCCTGTTCCGCCCGCAGTCCGGCTTATTCGTAACGGATGTCGGCGTTCACGCTGTCGCCGCCGGGCTGGCCGTCCGCGCCCAGGCTGACCAGGTCGAACGCGCGCCCTTCGCCCGGCAGCTTGTACTGCACCGGACGCATCCACGGATCCTTGAGGTCGGCCGGCTTGGCGTAGGGGCCCAGCCAGCCGGCGGCGCCCGGCGAAGTGACCAGCGCGTCGAGGGTCGGCGGCAGCGCGCCGGTATCCATCTGGAACTGCTGCACCTTCTCGGCCAGGGTCTGCAGCTGCGCCTGCGCCAGCTTGACCTTGGCGCGGTCGCCGCCGCCGAGGATGCGCGAGGCGGCGAACGCCACGATCCCGCCGATCAGCACCACCACCACGATGATCTCGATCAGCGAGAAGCCGCCCTGCGCGGTTTTCGGGATCGGTCGGAAGTTGCGACGTTCACGCATTGCACTGCCCCGGCTTGGGTTGGAGTTCGAATCTCGGAAGGATGGCTTGCGCACTCATCCCACCACGTTGGTCAGGTCGTAGATCGGCGCCAGCACCGACAGGATCACCACGCCCACCACCGCCGCCAGCACCAGCGTGACCACCGGCACCAGCGCCGCCAGCAGCCGGTCCATCGCCGCCTGGGTTTCCTGGTCGAAGGTATCCGCGGTCTTCAGCAGCATGGCATCCAGGGCGCCGGATTCCTCGCCCACCTGGATCATCTGCAGCGCGAGCCGCGGCAGCCGCTTGCCCCTGGCCAGCGCGGCGGACAGGCCGATGCCGTTCTTCACTTCCTCGGCGGCCGCGGCCACGTCGTCGGCCAGCACGCGGTTGTCCAGCACGTTGCGGGCGATGCCCAGCGCCGACAGCAGCGGCACGCCGTTGCGCAGCAGCGTGCCCAGCGTGCGCGCCAGCCGCGCGGTCTCGAGCTTGGCCACCAGCGGCCCGGCCAACCTGCGCTGCAGCAGCCAGCCGTCGAAGCGGCGCATCACCGCGGGGTCGCGGCGCAGGCGCTCCAGCCACAGCACCAGCAACAGCGGCACCGCCAGGATCGCGATCCACCAGTCGCGCACGAACACGCCCACCCCCAGCACCAGCCGCGAGAACCACGGCAGCTGCGCGTCCAGGCTCTCGTACATGCCGGCGAACTGCGGCACCACGTAGCCCAGCAGGAACAGCAGCGACAGCCCGACCATCGCCAGCAGGATCGCCGGGTACACCATCGCGTTGACCACCCGGGTGCGCAGCGTGCGCGAACGCTCCAGGTAGTCGGCCAGCCGCTGCAGCGTCTCGTGCAGGCTGCCGCCCGCCTCGCCGGCGCGCACCATGTTCACGTACAGCCGGCCGAACGCGCCGTGCTGGCGCTCCAGCGCCGTGGACAGCGAGGCGCCGCCGCGCACGGCTTCGCGGATGTCCTCCACGATGCGTCGCGCCGCCTCGTCTTCCGGCAACTCAAGCAGGATGCCCAGCGCCCGATCCAGCGGCTGTCCGGCCCCCAGCAGCGTGGCCAGCTGTTGGGTGAACTGCACCAGCCGCGCACCGGCGAACGGCCTGGGCTTGAACAGCGCGCGCCACGACGCTTCTCCGCCTGCCTGCGCGGCGGGCTTCGCCTCCACAGGCAGATGGCCCTGTTCCTGCAGGCGCGCCGCCACCTCGGCCTCGCCGGCGGCTTCCATCTGCCCGTCCAGCAGCTCGCCGCGCGCGTTCAGCGCCTTGTAGCGGTACAGCGCCATCTCACGCGTCTTCCGTCACGCGCAGCACTTCCTCGATGGTGGTCTCGCCGCGCAGCGCCTTGGCGATGCCGACCTCGTACATCGTCGCCATGCCGGCCTCGCGCGCGAGCTTCTCGATCTCGTCCATGCCGGCGTGGCGCATCACCGCACGACGCACCGCGTCATCCATCACCAGCAGTTCCATGATGGTGGTGCGGCCGAGGTAGCCGGTGGCCGACAGCGCGGACGGCACCGCGCGATACAGGAAGATCTCGCCCTGCGGCTGGAAGCGACGCAGGCCGAACTTCTCGATTTCCTCCGGCGAGGCCGGGTACTTCTGCGCGTGCACCGGCTCCAGCCGGCGCACCAGCCGCTGGGCGACGATGCCGTTGACGGTGGAGGTGAGCAGGTAGTCTTCCACCCCCATGTCCAGCAGGCGGGTGATCCCGCCGGCGGCGTTGTTGGTGTGCAGCGTGCTCAGCACCAGGTGGCCGGTGAGCGCGGACTGGATGGCGATGCGCGCGGTTTCCAGGTCGCGCATTTCGCCGATCATGATGATGTCCGGGTCCTGGCGCACGATGCTGCGCAGCGCGCTGGCGAAATCCAGCCCGATCGCCGGCTTGGCCTGGATCTGGTTGATGCCCTCGATCTGGTACTCCACCGGGTCTTCGACGGTGATGATCTTGACCTTCGGCGTGTTGAGCCTGCTCAGCGCGGTGTACAGCGTGGTGGTCTTGCCGGAGCCGGTCGGGCCGGTCACCAGCAGGATGCCGTGCGGCTGCTCCAGCACCTTCTGGAAGCGCGGCATGAACGCACTGCCGAAGCCCAGCCGCTCGAAATCCAGCACCACCGTTTCGCGGTCGAGCAGGCGCATCACCACCGATTCGCCGTGCGCGGTGGGCACCGTGCTCACGCGCAGGTCCAACTCCTTACCCTGCACGCGCATCACGATGCGGCCGTCCTGCGGCAGGCGCCGTTCCGCGATGTTGAGCTTCGCCATGATCTTGATGCGGCTGATGATCGCGGCGGTCAGGTTGGTTGGCGGGCTTTCGCCCTCCTCCAGCACGCCGTCGATGCGGTAGCGCACCTTCAGCCGGTTCTCGAACGGTTCGACGTGGATGTCGGAGGCACGCACCTCGACCGCGCGCTGGATCAGCAGGTTGACCAGCCGGATCACCGGCGCTTCCGAGGCAAGGTCGCGCAGGTGCTCGATGTCGTCCGGACCGGCCTCGCCTTCCGCACCCTCGACGATGCCTTCCATCGCGCTGCGGCCCTGGCCGTGCCAGCGCTCGATCAGCTCGTCGATCTCCGAACGCACCGCCACCGCCGCACGCACCGCGCGTCCGGCCGCCAGCCGCACCGCGTCCAGCACGTAGGCGTCCTGCGGATCGGCCAGCAGCACGTCGACGCCGGTCGCGTCCGCCGCCACCGGCACCACGTGGAACTGCTGCATGAACTTGACGCC
>JANJSW010000317.1 GCA_024711415.1 Thermomonas sp.
TGGCGCCATCGTGATGGTCAGCCACGACCGCCACCTGATCGGCCTGGTCTGCGACGAATACTGGCGCGTGGCGGGCGGCAAGGTCGAGCCGTTCGACGGCGACCTCGACGAATACGCCGCTTGGTTGCGTTCGCGCCCGGGCAGCGACAATCCGAAGACCCCCGCGCCGAAGGCGGAGCCGGCGCTCGCGAAGCCGGCGCCGCCACCTGCGCCGGCCAAGCCGAAGGTCAACCCGCACAAGCTGCAGAAGGCCGAGGAGCGGGTGGCGCGGCTGGAAGGAAAACTGGCCGAATGCGAGGCGCAGATGGCCGACCCGGCGGTGTATGCCGACGCCGGCAGGGTGGCCGATATCGGCCGGCAGCAGATGCAGCTGCGCGCCGAACTGGATGCAGCCGAAGCGGAATTGCTGGCACTCTACGACTGACGCCGCGCCTGGTCCGTCGCCGATGCCGCATCCGCTCGACAACCCGTTCTGGACCGCCCTGTGCGAACTGCACGGGGCTTTCGCGCAGGGTGCAGGCGAGGTCCTGCGCTATCCGCCCGACATCGCGCCGTTCGTGGCCATTTCCCATCCGGGCGTCGCCGTGGATGAGGCCCTCGATACTCTGCTGACTGATCGCGAGCCCGCGGTCATGCTGGGCGTGGCGCCCGCGGCGCTGTCGCCACGCTGGCGGCTGGACCCGCCGGAGCAGCTGGCGCAGATGACTTGCGACGTGCGTTTGCAGGTGCCGGACGGTCCGCCGATCCTGCCGCTGCTGGACGCCACCCGGCAGGCCGACGCGCGCGCGCTGACGGCGCTGGTGTACCCGCACTATTTCCGCCCGCGGACGATGGCGCTGGGCCGCTACTTCGGCATCTACCTGCCTGACGACAGCGGACAGGCGAAGCTGGCGGCAATGATCGGCGAGCGTCTGGGCGGTGCCGGCTACCGCGAGTTGAGCGCGATCTGCACCCATCCGGATTTCACCAGCCGCGGGCTTGCACGGCGCCTGACCGCGTGGCTGGCCAATCGCCTGCAGGACGAAGGCCTGCAGCCGTTCCTGCATGTCAGCCACGGCAACCTGCGCGCCCGCGCGCTGTATGAAGGCATGGGCTTTCGCACCCGCCGCGACCTGCCGCTGTGGCGCGTCGGGCGGGTCTGACCGGTTTGTCCAGCGGACGCAGGCCGGGTAGCTTGTGCGGATGAAAACCCGTTTGCGGCTTCTTCCTGTCGTCCTGCTCGCTTTCACCTGTGGCGCCGGCGCAGCCACGCCAACCCCGGCGGCGACCGCCGATGCCTTCCTTGCGGCCATCGCGGCGCACTGCGGCAAGGCCTATGCCGGGCGGATCGTCGCCAACGAACCGCGCCCTGCCACGCCGGACGCGTTCGAAGGCAAGGCGCTGGTCATGCACGTGCGCGGCTGCGAGGCGCCGACGCAGGGCCTGCGCATTCCCTTCCACGTCGGCGACGACCATTCGCGCACCTGGGTGTTGACCCGCACTGTCGACGGGCTGCGCCTGAAGCACGACCACCGACATGCCGACGGCAGCCCGGATGCGGTGACGCTGTATGGCGGCGACACGGCCGACGCCGGCACGCCGCTGCGGCAGGTCTTCCCGGTGGACGCCGAATCCCGCGCGATGTTCGAGCGCGAAGGCCTGGGTGCCTCGCTACGGAACGCCTGGGCACTGGAAATCGAGCCTGGCAAGCGCCTCGTATATGAGCTGCGCCGGCCGGGCGGGCGCCTGTTCCAGGTCGAGTTCGACCTCACCGCGCCGGTTCCGCTGCCGCCCGCGCCGTGGGGAGGTTGACCTGCCCGCGGCTGATCGATGCGTATGTTGAAACCGCGCCGTCCGTCCCCACTTCGCTCCCGTCGTTCTCCCTGTCGCCATTGCCATGCCGATCTACGCCTTCGCCTGCGCCGCCTGTGGCCACCACTTCGACAAACTGCAGAAGTTGTCCGATGCCGATCCCGCCGCCTGCCCGTCCTGCGGCGCGGAGGGGCAGGTGCATCGCCAGCTGACCGCCCCGCAGTTCCGGCTGGCTGGCGGCGGCTGGTACGAAACCGATTTCAAGAAGGACGGCGACAAGAAGCGCAACCTGGCCGGTGACGCCGCAAAGCCGTCGGAGAGCAAGCCCGAGGCGAAGCCGGAGGCGGCCAAGCCGGCGGCGGAAAGCAAGCCATAAGCGATCCCGTCGGAGGGTTTTCGTCACCCGCGTGAAGGCGGAGATGGCGCAAAGAAACGTGTTCCGGCCCACCGGTCACCCAATTCTCCCCAGCGGGGCAGGGGCGGCCGCGCAACCAAGCGGATATCGGGCCGCGACTTGCGCGGTCGCCCCTGTCCCGCCGTCGGGACACCGTGCGCCCCGCCTTCGGCCGAGCCAGTCCCGTCCGCCAGCCCGACCCCGCAGTCGCCTCCGGCGCCAGCCCGCCCCGGACGCCCGCGGCTGCCCTTCCCGCATCGGCTAAAATGCCCGGCTCTGCGCCCGCCTGTAGCGGCGCACCCCGCGTCCCCGGAGTTCCCATGCGTACCCATTTCTGCGGCCTGATCGACGACGCGTTGATCGGCCAGACCGTCACCCTGTGCGGCTGGGCCGACGTCGCCCGCAACATGGGCCAGATCGTTTTCATCGACCTGCGCGACCACGAGGGCATCGTGCAGGTCGTGGCCGAGCCGGCCGACATCGACGGCAACGCCGACATGCTGGCTGCCGCCGCGGCGGTGGGTTACGAGGACTGCCTGCGCATCACCGGCACCGTGCGCCGCCGCCAGTCGGTCAACGACAGGATCAAGACCGGCCAGGTGGAAGTGGTGGCCACGCGCATCGAACTGCTGAACAAGGCCGAGCCGCTGCCGTTCCACCACCACGAGAACCCGGGCGAGGACATCCGCCTGAAGTACCGCTACCTCGACCTGCGCAGCCC
>JANJSW010000058.1 GCA_024711415.1 Thermomonas sp.
GAGGTGCTGCGCCGTCGCGACGGTGCGCCGTTCACCCAGGCGGTGTTCACGATGCCGACCCGGTACGTGACCCTGGAGAAGGATTACGCACCGTTCGCGCCCTTTGGCGACGGCGGCCTGCTGGTCCACAGCGGGCGCTTCCACGCCTGTGCGGAACGCTGCCCCGAGGTCGGTACTGGCCGGCCGGTCCGCTGGCGGGTCAGGCTCATGCCATCCGCGGGTGAACACGCGATCGTGGCCGGACAGGTGGTTGCGGCGGTGGATTTCCTCGACGGCGACGACGGCACCAGTCTGTATGTCGGCAAGGCCACTCCGGTCGAGACCGCGGACGTGCTGGCGGTCATCGACCAGGCCATGCCGGACGGCATCCGCCAGCGCCTGCAGTCGCTGCTGCCGCGGCTGATGGCGCTGTACGCCCGCGAGCTGGGCGCGTTGCCGGCAAAGCCCATGCTGTTCGCGTCGCGCGACGCCACCCATCCAGGCGGTGGCTATGGCTACCAGGGCGGGACGCTGCCGGGCCAGGTGTTCATGCACATCTACGGCGACCATCCTGCCTTCGCCACGCCGGCGTTCGCGGCGCGGATGGACGCCTTCTTCGCCCACGAGGCGGCGCACATGTACCAGCACTATCCCGCCACCGACCAAGGCGAGAGCTGGATCCACGAGGGCGGCGCGGACGCGCTGGCCGCGGTCGCCCTGCAGCAGCTCGGCGAGTCCGAACCCGCGGTGCTTGGCGTGCGGCTGCGCGATGCCCGCGACAGCTGCGCCACCAGCCTCGCTGCCGGACCGCTGGCGGAGGCGGGCGAGCGCGGCGACTTCGATGCCTACTACCGCTGCGGTTTCGTCCTGCAGATGGCGGTGGACGCGGCGGTGCGCCGGGCCACCGGCGGGCAGTGCGGCCTGTTCTGCGTCTGGCGCGATTTCCAGGCACAGGTGCGCGGCGGCGCACCGTGGACCGCCGCCACTTTCATCGAGGCGGCGCGCAAGCGCGGTGGTGATGGGGCGGCGGACTTCCTGATGGCCGTCACCGAGGGCAAGCCGGACAACCCGGGCATGTTGCTGGCGGACGGCATGGCCGGGGCCGGATTGCCACCTGCGCCACCGAAGAATTGAGTTGATGCGTGGGCTAGTGCCCGCCACCCGCGGGCGCGCCGCCGGTCTTGGCCCCGAACGGCGGCTTGGCCAGCCACACGAACAGGATCACGCCGATGAAGATGATCCCCAGCAGGTGGAAGATCTCGTTGAAGCCGAGCTGCGCGGCCTGGTTGGAGATCATCTTCTCCAGCACCGCCGCGCCGCGCTGGAGGTCGCCGCCGCCGTATTGCGCCACCGCGTCCATCGCGGTGGGATCGAGGGTGGACACCCGCTCGGTCATGTGCGCGTGGTGCACCGCGCCGCGCTCGCTCCAGGCATAGGTGGTCAGCGAGGCGGCGAAGCTGCCGCCCAGCGTGCGCACGAAAGTGGCCAGGCCCGAGCCGGCGGCGATCTCGTGCGGCTCCAGGTCGGACAGCAGGATCTGCAGCACCGGCATGAAGAACAGCGCCACGCCCAGGCCCTGGAACAGCTGTACCAGCGCCACGTGCTGGAAGTCCACGTCGAGGTTGAAGTGCGAGCGCGCGAAGCTGGTCAGCGACATCGCGATGAAGGCGAAGCTGGCGAGGATGCGCAGGTCGAAGCGGTTGGCGTACTTGCCCACGAACGGGGTCAGCAGCACCGGCAGGATGCCGATCGGCGCGGTGGCGAAACCGGCCCAGATGGCGGTGTAGCCGAGGTTGCGCTGCAGCCACAGCGGCACCAGGATGCCGACGCTGAAGAACGCGCCGTAGGCCACGGTCATGGCGATGGTGCCGGAGCGGAAGTTGCGGTGCCGGAACAGGCGCAGGTTGACGATGGGGTCCTTGTCGGTCAGCTCCCAGATCACGAACACCGCCAGCGCGATCGCCGACACCACGGCCAGCGACACGATCATGGGCGAGGCGAACCAGTCCTCGTCGTTGCCCAGGTCCAGCAGCACCTGCAGCGCGCCCACGCCGACCACCAGCGTGGCCAGCCCGATGTAGTCCATCTTCGGCTTTTCCAGCCGCTCCGGCCGGCCCTTCAGCTGCCGGCCGACGACCGTGCTGGCGAAGATGCCGATCGGGATGTTGATGAAGAAGATCCATTCCCAGCTGTAGTTGTCGGTGATCCAGCCGCCCAGGATCGGGCCGGCGATCGGCGCCACCACCGTCACCATCGCCAGCAGCGCGATCGCCTGCCCGCGCTTGGCGGGCGGGTAGATCGACAGCAGCAGCGCCTGCGTCACCGGGTACATCGGGCCCGCAACGAAGCCCTGCAGCGCGCGCGCGACCACCAGCAGGCCCATGCTGTGGGCGATGCCGCACAGGAACGAGGCGAACACGAACGCCAGCGTGGACCACATGAACAGCTTGCGCTCGCCGAAGTGGCGGGTCAGCCAGCCGGTCAGCGGCAGCGCGATCGCGGTGCTGACCGCGAACGAGGTGATCACCCAGGTGGCCTGGTTGGCGCTGCCGCCCAGGTTGCCGGAGATGGCCGGCAGCGACACGTTGGCGATGGTGGTGTCCAGCACCTGCATGAAGCTGGCCAGCGCCAGCCCGAGCGTGGTCAGCGCCACGTTCGGCGGTCGGAAATCGGAGGGCTTCGCCTGGACCTCGCGGCCGGGCGGCAGGCCCATCGATTCTTCTTCCTGGGCAAGGGTCGTGGCCATGGGGGATCGCTATCGGAAGAGGTGCAGGAGCGGCAGCGCGGTGGCTGCCGGCCGGGCGGGATCCGTCACCCAAAGGGGGAGGGGGAGGGAACGGGGCGCCGCCGGCGCGACTCCTGCGAAGGGGGTCAGGACGCGCGGCCCTGCGGCAGGTTGCCGGCGATGATGCGTTCGATCAGCGCGTCGGCATCGTGCAGCTGGCGGGCATAGGCGTCGGTGGTCAGCACCGGCTTGTCGGCCGGCGCGGCTGGCAGCACGGGGCCGCCCTGGTCATGCACGTCGACGTCCACCGCCATGCTCATGCCGAGGCGCAGCGGGTGGTCGCGCAGCTGCCTGGGGTCCAGCTGGATGCGCACCGGGATGCGCTGCACGATCTTGATCCAGTTGCCGCTGGCGTTCTGCGCCGGCAGCAGGGCGAACGCGCTGCCGGTGCCCAGGCCCAGGCTGGCCAGCTTGCCGTCGAATTCCACGTCATTGCCGTAGAGGTCGGCGGTGAGTTTCACCGGCTGGCCCAGGCGCATGTTGTGCAGCTGGGTCTCCTTGAAGTTGGCGTCCACCCACACGTCGTGCAGCGGGATCACCGCCATCAGCGCGCCGCCGGGCTGCACGCGCTGGCCGAGCTGCACGCTGCGCTTGGCGACGAAGCCGTCGACCGGCGCCACGATCGCGGCGCGCTGCAGGTTCAGGTAGGCCTGGCGCAGCTGCGCGGCGGCCGCCTGCACCTGCGGCTGGCTGGCCACGGTGGTGGCGTCGACCAGCGCGCGGTTGCGCGAGAGCTGCCCGCGCGAGGCCGACAGCGCGGCTTCGGCGGCCTTCAGCTGGGCCTGCGCATGCGCCAGCTCCTCGGCGGAGACCGCGCCGCTGGCGACCAGCCCGCTGCGGCGCGCGACGTCGGCGCGGGCCTGCTGCAACGCCACCTCACGGGCGGCGATGTCGGCCTGCGCGCTGTCCACGCTGCTGAAGAGGCCGCGCACCTGGCGCACCGTTGCCGCCAGATTGGCTTCGGCCTGCGCCAGTGCCACCTGGGCGTCGTTGGGGTCCAGTTGCACCAGCACCTGGCCGGCCTTCACCCGCATGCCGTCGTCGGCGTTGATGGACACCACCGTGCCCGGCGTCTGCGCGGTGATGCTGACGATGTTGCCCTGTACGTAGGCATCGTCGGTGTCCTGGTGCCAGCGGGCGACCAGCAGGTAGTAGGCGAGCCAGGCGATGCCGGCCACGACGACGACGGCCAGCAGGACCAGCAGCGCGCGGCGGCGCTTGCCCTGCGCGGGCGTCCGCGTGACCTGCGAGGGCGGCAGCGGGGCGGCCGGGCCGGTGGAGGTGTTCGGAGTGGTTTCGGTGGTCATGGGGGCGCGTCAGTGGGAGGCGATGGGGGTGGGCGCGGTGGCGGCGATGCCGCCGCCCAGCGCTTGGTCGAGGTCGATGGCGGCGGCGTAGCGCTGGCTGCGCACCGCCGCCAGCTGTTGCTCCGCCTGCAGCAGTGGCTTGCGTGCCGCCAGCAGGTCGAGCCGGTTGGCCAGCCCGGCGCGCTGGCGCTGCTCCACCAC
>JANJSW010000059.1 GCA_024711415.1 Thermomonas sp.
CCGGGAAATCGTGGTCGAGGCTGACGAATACGACACCGCGTTCTTCGACAAGCGCAGCAAGTTCGTCCACTATCGGCCGCTGGTTGCGATCCTCAACAACCTCGAGTACGACCACGCCGACATCTTCCCGGACGTGGCCGCGATCCAGCGCCAGTTCCACCATCTGGTGCGTACCGTGCCCGGTCGCGGCCGGTTGATCGTCAACGGCCACGACGCGCACCTGCGTGAAGTGCTGGCGATGGGCTGCTGGACGCCGGTGGAGCGGTTCGGCTTCGATCCCGCATTCGAATGGAGCGCGCGCAAGCTCGCCGACGACGGCAGCGCGTTCGCGGTGTCCCATCGTGGTGAAGAACTGGGCGTGGTCGAATGGCCGCTGCTGGGCGACCACAACGTGCTGAACGGGCTGGCTGCGCTGGCGGCCTGCGCGGCGGTGGGCGTGAACGTCGCCGCGGTCATCCCGGCGTTGGCCGGCTTCCGCAGCGTGAAGCGGCGGCTGGAGGTGATCGGCGAACACGGTGGCGTCACCGTGTACGACGACTTCGCCCACCATCCCACCGCCATCGCGACCACGCTTACAGGGCTGCGGGCGAAGGTGGGCGATGCCCGCATCGTGGTGGCGATGGAGCCGCGCAGCAATTCGATGCGCCTGGGCGCGCACGCCGATGCACTGGCGCCGTCGCTGGATCTGGCCGACGCGGTGGTGTTCCTGGCCCGGCCGGAACTGCCGTGGGACGCCGGCAAGGTGATCGCGGCGTTGCGCGGCGAAGGCCATGCCGTCGCCGACGCCGACGCGCTGCTGGCCGCGCTGGGCGGCATCGTGCGCGCCGGCGACCATGTGGTGTTCATGTCCAACGGCGGCTTCGACGGCGCGCCGCGCAGGTTTTTCGCCGCGCTCTGAAGCCTCGTTTCGGATCCTTTCCCCGTGCGGGAGAGGATTCAAGCAGGGCGAGTGTGGAGCGCTCCTGCGCCGGCAGGATTCGCGCTCAGCGCGGATGCGCCAGCACCCGCAGCGCCGGCGGATCGCCCAGCGACTGCAGGTCCGCCGGCAGCGCATGCGCAGGCGGGTCCGGCTTCCACAGGTTCAACAGGTACAACCGGCGACGCAGCTGCATCACGTCATAGCGCGCCACCCACAGCGTGCTGCCGTCGTCCAGCCGCACCGGGCCCGGCCAAATGCGCAGCACTTCGATGCGTTCGGGATTTCCGCGATCCGCGCGCCGCAGCAGCAGTCGTTCGGGATGTGCATCCAGCGCCAGCGGCAGCACCGGGCGCTGTGCCGGCGACAGGTCGTCATCCAGCAGCCCGAGCGCCGCCACCCAGTCCGCCGCCGGCTGCACCCGCCAGCCCTGCGCCTGCAGGCGTTGCCGCAGCAATTCGATGTCGCCGGCGATTTCCAGGTCGAACCGCTGGTGGTGCTCGCCGATCCCCTGCGCCTGCCAGCGGCGTGCGTCCAGCACCTGTGCAGGCGGCGGTGGCTCGAACTGCGCCAGCGTCTGCGGCGCGCTGCGCGGCGCGTACCAGAGGGCGGCGAGCAGGAAGCTGCCGTAGAAGGTCCAACCCAGCGGACGCATCCAGAACGAGCGCTCGCTGTGGCTGCGGTAGGCGATGCCGATCAGCAGCACCCACAGCGCGCCCAGCAGCACGCCGCCGACGATGTCCGACAGCCAGTGCGCGCCCAGGTACAGGCGGGCGAAGCCGACCAGCGCAGTGGCAATGCCGGTGAGCAGGTAGGGCCAGACCCGCTGCCGGCCCGGCAGCTCGCGCGCGATCAGCACCGCGAAGAAGCCGAACACCACCGTGGTCATGGTCACCGCCACCGACGGGAAGCCGAAGCCGGCCGCGGCGGTGGGCGGGCGCGGCATGTCGACCAGCGCCTCCAGTCCTTCGGTCAGCGCCAGCCCCACCGCGATCGCGATCAGCCAGTGCACCGCCGCCTTCCAGCGCCGCCGCCACAGCAGCCACAGCATCGCCGCCATCGAGGCCAGCCCCAGCACGGGCGCGCTGCCGATCGCCGCCAGCGTGGCCATCATCCGGTCGGCCAGCGGATTGCGCAGCGCGAACATCAGCGCGTGCACGTCGTGGTCGGCCAGCAGCGGACCGCCGCGCAGCATCAGCGAGGCGCTGAACCACGCCCACAGCCACGACACCGCGAACAGGCAGACCGCAAGCAGCAGCAGCGGCGCCGATTCCGGGCGGCGACGGTCGATCAGCGCGGCGGCGTAGCGGCCCAGCAGCGGATGCCGGCGGCTCCAGCGCAGCAGCCGCGCCAGCAGGCTGTCGGCGTTCATCGCGAACCAGCGCCAGCTGTACAGCACCACCGCCCAGGCCAGCGCCAGCGCCGCCAGCAGGCCCAGCAGCACCAGCGCCAGTTTGTCGGCCACCGCGGCCACGGCATCGTAGGCCTGGCCCAGCGCCCAGCCCGGCAGCAGGAACAGCACCGCCCACGACAGGCAGGCCACGCCGCTGGCCTGCAGGTAGCGCGGCAGCGGCATCCGCGACATGCCGGCGATGGCGGGCACGAACGGCCGCACCGCGCCCACGTAGCGGGCGATGAAGATGCTCTTGACCGCGTTGCGCCGGAACAGCGCCTCGCCGCGTTCCAGCAGCTGCGGATAGCGGCGGAAAGGCCACACCCCGCGCAGCGCGTTGCCCCAGCGGCGGCCGATCCAGTAGCTCAGGCTGTCGCCGGCGAAGGCGCCCAGCGCGGCGCAGGCCACCGCATAGGGACCTGCGATCTCGTCCATGCCGATCAGCACGCCGATGGCGATCATCAGCGGCAGCGCCGGCACGATGGCGCCCAGCACGATGACCGCGTCGCTGAACGCGATCAGGAAGATCAGCAGGCCGGCCGCCTGCGGGTGCGCGCCGATCCACGCGACGATGTTGTCGAACCACGCGCTTTGCATCGGCGGATTATAGGTGGCGGAGGCTACACTTCCGTTCGTCGACACCACGGTGAATGCGCATGACCACGCTTTCCGGCAAGACCCTGTTCATCACCGGCGCCTCGCGCGGCATCGGCCTGGCCATCGCCCTGCGCGCCGCGCGCGACGGCGCCAATGTCGCCATCGTCGCCAAGTCGGACGTGCCCAATCCCAAGCTGCCCGGCACCATCCACAGCGCCGCACGCGCCGTCGAGGAGGCGGGCGGTCGCGCGCTGGCGCTGAAGTGCGACATCCGCGAGGAAGACGAGGTGCGCGCGGCGGTCGCCGCGACCGTCGATGCCTTCGGCGGCATCGACATCCTGGTCAACAACGCCAGCGCGATCTGGCTGCGCGGCACGCTGGACACGCCGATGAAGCGCTTCGACC
>JANJSW010000094.1 GCA_024711415.1 Thermomonas sp.
GTCCGGCTGCTCGATCCCGTCGCCATCGTCGCGCCCCGCCGCCGAGGTGTTGCGCTCCTGCCACGGTTCGGCGTCGCGATCCCAGGGTTCGTCCAGCGCGGGTTCTGCCTGCTCGGGCGGGTCCGGTTCCGGCGGTGCTGCGTCCGGCGCGGACTCGGGGGGTGCTTCCTCTTCCTGCCAGTCCAGCAGCGGGTTGCTGGCCACCGCTTCGGCCACCTCCGCTTCCAGTTCCGCCACGGACAGCTGCAACAGGCGGATCGCCTGACGAAGCTGCGGGGTCAGGACCAGGTGCTGCTGCGTCGCGGGGGACAGGCGCTGCTTCATCCGCCCCCAGCATATCCCCGGCGGCGCTAAAAAACCGTGGGGCGGGCGATGTCCCGCCGCCGACCCGCGTTACAGGCGGAAGCTGTCGCCCAGGTAGACCCGGCGCACGTCCGGGTTGTCCAGCAGTTCGGCCGGCGCGCCCTGCGCCAGCACGCCGCCGTCGGCCAGGATGTAGGCGCGGTCGCAGATGCCCAGCGTCTCGCGTACGTTGTGGTCGGTGATCAGCACGCCGATGCCGCGTTGCTTGAGGTGGCGGACGATGCGCTGGATTTCGGTCACCGAGATCGGATCGACGCCCGCGAAGGGCTCGTCCAGCAGGATCATGCGCGGCTTGCCGGCCAGCGCGCGGGCGATCTCCACCCGGCGCCGCTCGCCACCCGACAGGCTGGCGCCCAGCTGCTCGGTGACGTGGCCGATCTGCAGTTCGTCCAGCAGCGCGTTCAATTCGTCTTCGCGGCCGTCCTCGTCGAGGTCCGGGCGCAGCTCCAGCACCAGCCGGATGTTGTCGGCCACGCTGAGCTTGCGGAACACCGACGGCTCCTGCGGCAGGTAGCCCAGGCCCAGCTTGGCGCGTGCGTACATCGGCTGGTCGGTGATGTCCTTGCCGTCCAGCACGATGCGGCCGGCATCGGCGGGCACCAGCCCCACGATCATGTAGAAGCAGGTGGTCTTGCCGGCGCCGTTGGGGCCGAGCAGGCCGACCACTTCGCCCGGCGCCAGGGTCAGGCCGAAGTCCCGGACCACCTCGCGCGAACGGTAGCGCTTGCGCAGCCCTTCCGCCGACAGCATCAGGGCGTGCCTTTGCCGCTGGCCTGCGCCGGCTGCGCCTGCTTCGGCAGGATCCGCATCTTGACCCGGCCACCGCCGTTGCCGCCGCTTTCCAGCTGGCCGGTCTTGAGGTTGTAGACCACCCGCTCGCCGCTGAGGCTGCCGCGCTGCTGGGCGATGCTGACGTTGCCGGTGAACACGATCACTTCGTTGCGCATGTCGTAGTCGACGCTGTTCGAGCGCGCGTCGATGTGGTCGCCGTCGTCCATGTCCTGCTGCAGGCGCACGCCGCCGCTGAACTGCGCGCGGCTGGGCTTGCCGGCGACCTGGGTGACCACCGCCTTCTCGGCGACGATGCGCAGGCTGCCCTGGGTGATGGTGGCCTGCCCGCTGAAGGTGCAGGTGGCGTTCTCGCCCAGGCCGCAGTCGCTGCGCGCGGCTTCGATGTCCATCGGCTGGTTGCGGTCGGAGGTGCGCGCAACGGCGGTGCCGGCGGCCAGCAGGGCCAGCGCCAGGACGGTGGCGGCGAATTCAGTCGTGCGGGACATAGTGGGTGCGTACCTGCGAGAGAAGCGAGACCTGCTGGCGGTCGAAGTCCGCCTCCAGACCGGTGCCGCGCATTGTAAGTCCGGGCCGGGTCACGGTGACGGCGGCGGTGGAACGGGCGCGGTTGCGCTGCAGGTCCAGCGCCAGCCAGTCGGTTTCGATGCGGGTGGGCGGCGGGGCGTCGGCCGGGCTGTCGGCGCGCACCTGGCCGCGCAGTTCCAGCAGGTCGCCGCCGGCGGGCACGAAGCCCTGCTGCGCCACCACGTTCCAGTAGCGGCCGAGCCGGTCCGGCACCAGGAACTGCGGGGTGGCCAGGGTCATGGTGCGGTCGGCCGGATCGCGCTGCAGGATCGGGCCGCGCAGGGTGAAAGACTCCTTGCCCTGCTTGTCCAGCGCGGTGATCTCGTAGTCGCGCAGCACGTAGTCCGGGCGGGTGCGCAGCACGCCGTCGTCGGCCGGGTGCGACATCCGCCACACCGACCAGCCGGTGGCGATCGCGCCCAGCAGCAGTGCCAGGGTCAGGGGCAGGCGCCAGTTCACGGGTGCTCGCCGTGTTCGAGCAGCGCCTCGACCTTGCCCTGCGCGTGCAGCAGCAGGTCGCAGGCGTCGCGCGCCGCACCGTCGCCGCCGCGTTGCGGGGTGACCCAATGCGTGGCCGGCAGCACCCACGGATGCGCGTTGGCGGGCGCAATGGCAAGGCCGACCGCGCGCATCACCGCCAGATCGGGCAGGTCGTCGCCCATGAAGGCGGCCTGGTCCATGCCGATGCCCATGTCCGCGGCGATGCCGCGCATGCAGTCCAGCTTGCCGCGCTCGCCGATGTGCAGGCGCGCCACCTTCAGCTCGCGGCCGCGCGCAAGGGTGACTTCGCTGCGGCGCGCGCTGACCAGCGCCACCTCGATGCCGGCGTGGCGCAGCAGCACCAGGCCCAGCCCGTCCTGCACGTGGAAGCGCTTGTGCTCGCGGCCGTCGCTGTCGAACTGCAGGCCGCCGTCGGTGAGGGTGCCGTCGACGTCGAAGCCGATCAGGCGGATCCGCGCGGCGCGCTCGAGGACCTCGGCGGGATAGGCGGGCAGCGTCATCACACCACCCGCGCGCGCAGCAGGTCGTGGATGTTGAGCGCGCCGACCAGCCGGCCGTCGCCGCTGGTGACCAGCAGCGCGTTGATCTGGTGCGCTTCCATCATCTGCGCGGCTTCCACCGCCAGCGCGTCGGCGTCGACGGTGCGCGGGGTGCGGGTCATCACCGCGTCGATGCGGGTGGCGCGCAGGTCCACCTGCGCATCGTCGAGGCTGCGGCGCAGGTCGCCGTCGGTGTACAGGCCCAGCAGGCGGTCATCGGCATCGACCACCGCGGTCATGCCCAGCCGCTTGCGGCTCATTTCCATCAGCGCCTCGCTGATGCTGGCGTCGGGCGCCACCTTCGGCACGTCGTCACCGACGTGCATCACGTCGGTGATGTGCAGCAGCAGGCGCCGGCCCAGCGCGCCGGCCGGATGCGAGCGGGCGAAGTCGTCGGCGGTGAAGCCGCGCGCTTCCAGCAGCGCCACCGCCAGTGCATCGCCCATCGCCAGCGAGGCGGTGGTACTGGAGGTGGGGGCGAGCTTGAGCGGGCAGGCTTCCACCGGCACCGCCACGTCGAGGTGGATGTCGGCTTCGCCGGCCAGGGTGGAGCCGGCGCGGCCGGTCATCGCGATCACCGTGTTGCCCTGGCGCTTGAGCGCCGGCAGCAGCAGCAGCAGTTCGTCGCTTTCGCCGGAATAGGACAGCGCCAGCAGCACGTCGGCATCGGTCACCATGCCGAGGTCGCCGTGCGCGGCTTCGCCCGGGTGCATGTAGAACGCCGGGGTGCCGGTGGAGGCGAGGGTGGCGGCGATCTTGCGCGCCACGTGCCCGGACTTGCCCATGCCGGTGCAGACCACCCGCCCGCGGCAGGCCAGCATCGCCCGGCAGGCGGCGCTGAACGCGCCGTCGACGCGCGCGGCCACGGCCGCCAGGGCGTCGGCCTCCACCGCGAACACGCGGCGGCCGCTGGCGGCGAAATCGAAGCTGTCGGGCTGGGCGGACATGAAGGGGGCTCGGCGGGTTTCCGCTAAACTGGGCCGTTCAGTTTACGCGAGTCCCCCTGCCAGCCCATGAACGCCGACACCATCCGCCAGCTGATCGAATCCGGCCTGCCCGGCGCCCGCGCCGAAGTCCAGGGCGAAGACGGCGTCCATTTCGAAGCCACCGTGGTCTGCGCCGCCTTTGCCGGCAAGCTGCCGCTGGCCCGCCACCGCATGGTCAACGCCACCCTGGGCGCGTTGATGGGCCGCGAAATCCACGCCTTGCAGCTGAAGACCCTGACCCCCGAAGAGGCGGCCGCCTGATGCAGAAGATCGTGGTTGGCGGCGGCGCCCGCCTGACGGGTGAAGTCCGCATCTCCGGCGCCAAGAACGCGGTGCTGCCGATCCTGTGCGCCACTCTGCTGGCCGACGCGCCGGTGCGAATCACCAACGTGCCGCGCCTGCACGACGTGCTGACCACCGCCAAGCTGCTCGCCGGCTTGGGCGCAGGCGTGGCCCACGAGGGCGACGCGATGACCGTCGACCCGCGCAGCGTCAACAGCCACGTGGCGCCGTACGAGCTGGTCAAGACCATGCGCGCCTCGGTGCTGGTGCTGGGCCCGCTGCTGGCGAAGCACGGCGTGGCCGAAGTCTCGCTGCCCGGCGGCTGCGCGATCGGCTCGCGCCCGGTGGACCTGCACATCAAGGGCCTGCAGGCGCTGGGCGCGGAGATCGTGGTCGACCACGGCTTCATCAAGGCGCGCAGCGCCGGCCGCCTCAAGGGCGCGCGCCACGTGTTCGAACTGGTCAGTGTGGGCGCCACCGAGAACGTGCTGATGGCCGCCGCGCTGGCGGAAGGCACCACGGTGCTGGAAAACGCGGCGATGGAGCCGGAGATCGTCGACCTGGCCGACTGCCTCAACGCGATGGGTGCGCGCATCAGCGGGCACGGCTCGGCACGCATCGTGGTCGAGGGCGTGGAGCGGCTGCACGGCTGCGAACACGCGGTGGTCGCCGACCGCATCGAATGCGGCACCTTCCTGGTCGCCGCGGCGATGACCGGCGGCCGCGTCACCGCCACCCATGCGCGCGCCGACACCAGGGATGCGGTGCTGGACAAGCTGCGCGAAGCCGGCGCGGAGGTCGCGATCGAAACCACGCCCGGCGCAGGCGACCGCATCACCGTCGACATGCACGGCAAGCGCCCGCGCGCGGTCAACATCACCACCGCGCCGCATCCTGCCTTCCCCACCGACATGCAGGCGCAGTTCATGGCGCTGGACTGCGTGGCCGACGGCGTGGGCGTGGTCAATGAAACGATC
>JANJSW010000192.1 GCA_024711415.1 Thermomonas sp.
GCGCACCAGCACTTCGGTGACGTCGCGTACTTCGTGCGAATCCGCGGTGGCGCTGACCGGCCGCTTGTGCGGGTCGCGCACCCGGAACCGTACTTCGGTACCCGACTTCAGCACTGCACCGCGCCAACGCCGCGGCCGGAACGGCGCGATCGGCGTCAGCGCCATCACGTTCGCTCCCAGCGGCAGTATCGGCCCATGCGCGGAAAAATTGTAGGCGGTGCTGCCGGCCGGCGTGGCCAGCATCACCCCGTCGCAGATCAGCTCGTCCAGGCGCAGCTCGCCGTTGAGCTCGATGCCGATGTGCGCGGCCTGGCGGGTCTGCCGCAGCAGCGACACCTCGTTGTAGGCCAGCGAACCGACGGTGGTGCCGGACTCGGTCTGGGCCAGCATCTCCAGCGGGTGCAGCACCGCCGGCTCGGCCGCGTTGATCCGCGCCAGCAGGTCGTCTTCGGCCCGGAACTGGTTCATCAGGAAGCCCACCGTCCCCAGCTTCATGCCGTACACCGGCTTGCCCAGCGCGCCGTGGCGATGCAGGGTCTGCAGCATGAAGCCATCGCCGCCCAGGGCGACGATCACGTCGGCCTGTTCCGGCGGATGCAGGCCGTGCCGGGATGCCAGCGCGGTCAGCGCAGCCCGCGCCTCATCGGCGGGGCTGGCGAGCAGGGCAAGGCGAGGCGTGGTCATGGCGCGAGGATAGCAAGAGCCTATGCAACGCGGTCACCTGGCCTTCGCGCCTGTCGACGCCAGCGACCGATGGGCGGAAAGACGATGGGCGTCCCTTGCGGGACGCCCATCGCGGGTACTACGGGCAGCGAGGATCAGCCGCGCTGCGCCAGCTGCGCCACGCGCTGCACCGCCACCGACGCGGTGGGATAGTCCAGCGCCTTCTGCGCGGCCAGCTCGGCCAGCATCGCCAGGGTGAAGCGCAGCGAAGAATCGTCGCGGGTCAGCCACGCCTGCACCTTGGCGTCCGGCTCCTTGCCCGGCATCGCCAGCACCTGCGCGGTCAGCGCCCGCAGCTGGGCGAACAGCTCGTCGCGCAACACCCCGCGGGCGACCGCATGCCAGCGGCCTTCCACCTTCAGCGCCTCGATCTGCTCGCGCAGCCACGGCGCGTGCAGCGCGTCGGCCAGGCGGAAGTAGACCTTGGCCACCTCGATCGGACGCAGCTTGCGCTCGCGCGCCAGCTCGATGATGTCGGCGCTCGATTCCAGGTACGGCAGCGCGGCCAGCTGGTCGGCCAGTGCGGCCGGCAGGCCCTTTTCGCGCCACTGCTTGCGGCTGGCCTCGTACTGCGGACGCTGCGACGGCGGCAGGATGCCCTCGCCGGCGCGGATGTCGCGGAAGCCGTCGTGGTAGCGCTCCACCGCGGTGGCGATGGCCGGCACCGCGCCGGGGCGCGACAGCAGCCAGCGGGTGAAGCCGCGCTGCAGCTCCCAGATCACCTGCAGGGCGTCGACCTGCACGCCCTCGGCCACCTTGCCGTCCAGCGCGTCGATCTGCGCCCACAGTTCACGCGCGTCCAGGGTCTCGCGGGTGATGGTGTAGGCGCGGGCGATCTCGCCGATGCTGCGGCCGCTGTCTTCCTGCATGCGCATCAGGAAGGTGGCGCCCATCCGGTTGATGGTGGAGTTGGTGACCGCGGTGGCGATGATCTCGCGCTTCAGGCGGTGGTTCTCCATCACCTTGGCGTACTTCTTCTGCAGCGGCTCGGGGAAGTAGCGCACCAGTTCCTTCGACAGGTACGGGTCTTCCGGCACGTCCGATTCCAGCAGCTGCGGGTACGCCACCAGCTTGGCGTAGGACAGCAGGATCGACAGCTCCGGACGGGTCAGGCCCTGGCCGCGCAGCTTGCGCTCGGCGATCTGCGCGTCGGTGGGCAGGAACTCGATCTGCCGGTCCAGCAGACCCTGCGCTTCCAGCGTGCTGATGAAATGCATCTTGGAACCGAGGCGCGAGGCACTCATCCGCTCCATCAGGCTCAGCGCCTGGTTCTGGCGGTAGTTGTCGTTCAGCACCAGCTGCGCGACCTCGTCGGTCATCGCCGCCAGCAGCTTGTTGCGTTCGGCCAGCTTGAGGCGCTTCTTCTGCACTTCGCCGGTGAGCAGGATCTTGATGTTCACCTCGTGGTCGGAGGTGTCCACGCCGGCGGAGTTGTCGATGAAGTCGGTGTTCAGCAGGACGCCCGCCTGCGCCGCCTCGATGCGGCCCAGCTGGGTCATGCCGAGGTTGCCGCCCTCGCCCACCACCTTGCAGCGCAGGTCGGCGCCGTTGACGCGCAGGCCGTTGTTGGCGCGGTCGCCGACGTCGGCGTTGGACTCGCTGGAGGCCTTGACGTAGGTGCCGATGCCGCCGTTCCAGAGCAGGTCCACCGGCGCACGCAGCGCCGCGTGCATCAGCTCGTTCGGGGTCATCACCTTGATGCTGGCATCGATACCCAGCGCCTCGCGCACCTGCGGGGTGATCTCGATCGACTTGGCCGAACGCGGATGGATGCCACCGCCCTTGCTGATCAGCTTGGCGTCGTAGTCCGCCCAGCTGGAGCGCGGCAGGTCGAACAGGCGCTGGCGCTCCTTGAACGAGGCAGCGGCATCCGGGTTCGGGTCGAGGAAGATGTGGCGGTGATCGAACGCGCAGAGCAGGCGGATGTGCTTGCTCAGCAGCATGCCGTTGCCGAACACGTCGCCCGACATGTCGCCGATGCCCACGCAGGTGAAGTCCTGCTTCTGGCTGTCGCGGCCGAGTGCACGGAAGTGGTGCTTGACCGACTCCCAGGCGCCGCGCGCGGTGATGCCCATGCCCTTGTGGCTGTAGCCGGCGCTGCCGCCCGAGGCGAACGCGTCGTCCAGCCAGAAGCCATGCGCCTGGGCGATGCCGTTGGCGATGTCGGAGAAGCTGGCGGTGCCCTTGTCGGCCGCCACCACCAGGTACGGGTCGTCGCCGTCATGGCGCACCACGCCCGCCGGCGGCAGCACCTTGCCGTCCACGCTGAGGTTGTCGGTGATGTCCAGCAGGCCGTTGATGAAGCGCTTGTAGCAGGCGATGCCTTCGGCCATCCACGCGTCGCGGTCCACCGCCGGGTTCGGCAGCTGCTTGGCGTAGAAGCCGCCCTTGCTGCCCACCGGCACGATGACCGTGTTCTTCACCATCTGCGCCTTCACCAGGCCCAGCACCTCGGTGCGGAAGTCCTCGCGGCGGTCGGATCAGCGCAGGCCGCCGCGGGCCACCGGGCCGAAGCGCAGATGGGTGCCTTCCACGCGCGGCCCGCACACCCAGATTTCGCGATAAGGACGCGGCTTCGGCAGGTCGGGCACGCGGGCGGTATCGAACTTGAACACCAGGTAGTCGGCGGGGCCGCCGTCCTTGCGCAGGCCATCCTTGTATTGGATGTAGTAGTTGGTGCGCAGGGTGGCGTCGATGACGCCGATGAAGCTGCGCAGGATGCGGTCCTCGTCGAGGCTGGCAACGCGGTCCAGCAGGCCCAGCAGCGCACCGCGCGCGGCTTCGACCTGCCCCTCGCGGTTGCCTTCGCGCGACTTGACCAGCGCCTTCAGCGCGTTCTGCGCGGGGGCGTCGCCGCCAGCCAGGACCTTCAGCTGGGCGCCGAAGCGCTCCATCCCCTGCTGGATCTGTGCCGCGCTTTCCTTGCCGGTAGCCGGGTCGAAGCGCGCCTCGAACAGCTCCACCAGCAGCCGCGCCAGCAGCGGGTAGCGGGTCAGCGTGGCTTCCATGTAGCTCTGCGAGAACGGCACGCCGGTCTGCAGCAGGTAC
>JANJSW010000208.1 GCA_024711415.1 Thermomonas sp.
GGTGAAGAAGGCCAGCCCGTCGAAGGGCGTGATCCGCGCCGATTTCGACCCGGCCGCGATCGCCCGCAGCTACCAGGCTGGCGGCGCGGCCTGCCTGTCGGTGCTGACCGATGTCGATTTCTTCCAGGGCAGCGATGCCTACCTGCTGCAGGCGCGCGCCGCCTGTGCGCTGCCGGTGCTGCGCAAGGACTTCATCGTCGATCCTTACCAGCTGTACGAGGCGCGCGCGCTGGGCGCCGACTGCGTGCTGCTGATCGCCGCCGCGCTGGACGATGCGCAGCTGTCCGAGTTCGCCTTCATCGCCGCCGAGCTGGGCATGGATGTGTTGGTGGAAGTGCACGACCTCGACGAACTGGAGCGTGCGCTGCCGGTGCCGGCGAAGCTGCTGGGCATCAACAACCGCAACCTCAAGACGTTCGAGGTGTCGCTGCAGGCCACCTTGGATCTCAAGGCGATGGTGCCGGCGGATCGCCTGCTGGTCACCGAGAGCGGCATCCTTGCGCCCGCCGACGTGGCGCTGATGCGCGATGCCGGCGTGCACGCCTTCCTGGTCGGAGAAGCATTCATGCGCCAGCCCGATCCGGGCGTGGCGCTGCGCGGGCTGTTCGATGGCGGGGCGAGCGCATGAGCCAGCGCTATCCGCTGCCGCAGGGCGATGCGCCGCTGGTGGTGTTCGATTTCGATCACACCCTCTACGACGGCGACTCCGGCAGCCACCTGTTCAAGTGGCTGATCGAGCGCCACTGGTGGCGGGTGCTGCTGGCACTGCTGGTCGCGCCGGTTGCCGGGCCGATGGTGGCGTGGCTGCCGACGCGGCGCGCCGGCATCTCGGTGTTCGTGTGGGTGGGCACCTTGGGCGTGCGCGATCGCGCCGCGCTGGATGCGTTGATCGACCGCTATGTCGTCACCCACGCGGAGGCGATCAAGGCGCGGCTGCTGCCGCTGGCGCTGGACGTGTTCCACCGGCACCGCGCGCGCGGCGACATGGTGCTGGTGGCCACTGGCGCACCGCCGGAGCTGGCGCGGGCGATCCTGGCCTTCGTCGCGCACGAGGACGTGCCGGTGATCGGCACCCTGCTGGGGCCGAGGCTGGGCGGCATGGGCGCACTGCGGCACTGCCATTTCCGGATGAAGATGACCATGATCCGCGCCGCCGGCTACGCCCAGCCGGTGGCCAGCGCCTATTCGGACAGCAGCGCCGACCTGCCGCTGCTGCAGGCGGCCGAAAAGCCGGTGGTGGTGAACCCGAAGGCGGCGCGAGTGGCGATGTTCCGGCGGGTGCTGCCGCCCGGCACGCCGATCCTCAACTGGGGCTGCCCCGGTCGCGCCGGCGACCCTGCGCGCTAGCCGCAGTGGCGGCTGCGCTCAGGCCGAGCCCAGCGCCTTGACGAAACGCACCGAGCTGCCGCTGTAGCCGCAGGCCTGGTAGAACGCATGCGCCTCGGTGCGCTGCGCGCCCGAGGTCAGTTCGATGCGTGCGGCGCCGCCGGCGCGGGCGCGACGCTCGGCTTCCTTCAGCAGGTGGCGGCCGATGCCCATGCCCTGCGCGCTGGTGGTCACCACCAGCGCGGTGACGCGACAGGTGGTGGTGCCCAGCGGCAGGTAGTACATGAAGTCCAGCGCCACCAGCCCGCAGACCGCGCCGTTGCGGCGCGCCAGCACCAGTGCCTGGCGGTCGTTCGCAAGGATCGCGCTGACCCGCTCGGAGGCGTCGGCCAGGTCGCAGGGATAGCCCAGCTCGGCCAGCAGGTGGGCGACGTCGTCGGCATCGGCCGGCACCGCATTGCGCAGATCCACGTCCAGGGCCTGGTGGCCGGGGGAGAATGCGTGGCTCATGCGCGGACTGCTCCTTGGTTCTAGCGGGTGCCGTAGACCACCACGGTCTTGCCGCGGGCATGCAGCTTGCCGTCGGCCTGCAGTTTCTTCAGCACGCGCCCGGCCATCTCGCGCGAGCAGCCGACCAGCCGCGCCAGCTCCTGCCGCGACACGCGCAGCTGGGTGCCCAGCGGATGGCTCATCGCCTCCGGCTCGCGCGCCAGGTCGAACAGGGTGCGGTAGATGCGGTCGGTGACGTCGAGGAAGGCCAGCCGACCGGCCTTGCGGCTGGTGTCCAGCAGGCGCTGGCTGATCTGCGCGCCGATCGAATACAACAGCCGGGTGGCGTCGTTGGCCTGCGCCACCAGCAGCCCCTGCAGGCGCTCGTAGCTGATCTCGGCCAGCTCGCACGGGGTGCGCGTGCGCAGCGCGACGCCGCGCTGCTGGGTTTCCACGAACAGGCCCATTTCGCCGACGAATTCGCCCGCGCCGACGTAACCCAGCACCAGTTCGCGGTCATCGTCTTCGCGGGTGGTGATGCTCACCGAGCCGGAAATGATGTAGTACAGCGTGCCCGCGGGATCGCCCGGATGGAACACTTCGCTGCGCGCCGGATACTTGCGGCGATGGCAGCTGGCGATGAAGCGCTCGATCGTCTCGGCGTCGGCGCCCAGCGGGGTGAATGCGCGCGGCATGGCGGGTTTGAGGGCTGGACTGCTCATTCAGGCTGACATTCGTGCAATGCCCAAGCTTAGGCCGAACCGTGACAGCGGGCAAACTATTGCAGGCGTGTGGCGCCCCGCGCCCCGCCGGCGGCCCGCCCGCGCGGGCCGGCGTGCACGCGCGGTTGCGCGCTTTGCCGCATAATCGCCGGTCTGTCCCCGTTCCCGCCGGATGCAAATGCCGTGGTCAAACCGCTGCCGCGCCTGAAGCTGCAAGGCTTCAACAACCTCACCAAGTCGCTCAGCTTCAACATCTACGACGTCTGCTACGCGGCGTCGGAGGATGAGCGCAGGCGCTACATCGAGTACATCGACGAGGAATACAACGCCGACCGCCTCACCCAGATCCTCACCGACGTGGCGGAGATCATCGGCGCCAACATCCTCAACATCGCGCGCCAGGACTACGACCCGCAGGGTGCGTCGGTCACGATCCTGATCTCCGAGCAGCCGGTGATCGACAAGGCCGACGCCAAGGGCGTGATCTCCGACGCGGTGGTCGCCCACCTCGACAAGTCGCACATCACCGTGCACACCTACCCGGAGACGCACCCGGACAACGGCATCGCCACCTTCCGCGCCGACATCGACGTGTCCACCTGCGGCGTGATCTCGCCGCTGAAGGCGCTGAACTACCTGATCGAGTCGCTGGAGTCGGACATCGTGGTGATGGACTACCGCGTGCGCGGCTTCACCCGCGACGTGAAGGGCCGCAAGCACTTCATCGACCACAAGATCAATTCGATCCAGGACTACCTGGCCAAGAACATCCGCGCGCGCTACGAAATGCTCGACGTGAATGTCTACCAGGAGAACATGTTCCACACCAAGATGCACCTGAAGGACTTCGACCTCGACCAATACCTGTTCGAGGAGAAGGCGCGCAACCTGTCGTTCAAGGAGCGCATGAAGATCGAGGCGCGGCTCAAGCGCGAGATCGAGGAGCTCTACCACGGCCGCAACCTGGTCGACTGATAGTCGATCGGTTTGGCGGGTCTGCAAAAGCCGGCGCAAGCCGGCTTTTGCGTTGCCGGGCCTCAGTCGATGCCGGGCCTTGCGGACAGACCGAGTGCGCCGGCGACCAGCTGCATGGCCTCCTCGTCGCGCTCGTGGGTGATCCAGCCGGACAGGGTTGCCTCGCCGGTTTCCGCCGTCCACAGGCTGTAATGGCGTTCGCGCAGCTGTACGGACGCGGCCTGCAGCAGCGCGCTGGTGTCCGGCGGTTCCCCCGCATCGTCGTCCACGCCCCAGTCGATGCGCAGCCGCCAGCGCCCCGCCAGCTCGTCCAGCGCCTCCATCAGGCCCTGCGCATCCTCTTCGCCCACGTGGAAGCCGGCCTTCCAGTCGATGGCGTCACGCAGCAGCGGCACCGGGTCCGCATCGTCGCCGGCATCGTCCAGGGCAAGCCGGAAGGCGGCGAACTGCTGCAGGGCGGCGTCCTCGTCGTCCGGGTTGACCAGCAGCAGGAACTGCCACGCCACCATCTCCAGCGCATCGTCCTCGTCCACGTCGGTCTGGGCGTGGAAGGCATGGCCGAAATTGTCGTCGGGATCGTAGTCGTGGCTGGCCATCGCGCCGCTCCTGTCTGCGTTCAGGCGCGCAGCATACGTCGCATCGGCGGGCCCGCGACGGGGTACCCGTAGAATGTCGCACCCCAAACCGGCCGAGTGGCCCGAGGACGCGCCATGGCCGCCAACGCCACCATCTACAAGGCCGAGTTGCAGGTCACCGATCTCGACCGCCATTACTACGCCAGCCATGCGCTGACGCTGGCCCAGCACCCGTCGGAAACCGAGACCCGGCTGCTGGTGCGGCTGCTGGCCTTCGCGCTGCATGCCGACGAGCGCCTCGAGTTCGGGCGCGGGCTCAGCGACGAGGACGAGCCGGCGCTGTGGCGGCGCGACTACACCGGCGACATCCAGCAGTGGATCGAGCTCGGCCAGCCGGACGAGAGCCGTCTGCGCAAGGCCAGCGGGCGCGCGGCCCAGGTGGTCGTGGTGGGCTATGGCGGACAGGCGGCCGAGGCCTGGTGGAAGCGCAATGCGCCTGCGTTGGCGCGCCTGCGCAACCTGACCGTGATGGAGCTGGATGACGCGGCGGTGGAGGCGGCGACCACGTTCCTCGAGCGCGGAATGCGGGTGACCGCGATGATCCAGGATGGCGAGCTGCAGCTGATGGATGCCGCGCGCAGCATCTCGATGCGTCCGCGCATGCGGATGGTGGACGGGGCCGCCGCTGCGGATTGAGGCGGCAGGGTGCGCGCCTGCGCGATGGCGGCTCAGAGCCGGTAGGCCACCGTCTTCATCACCGTCGACATCGCCGCCATCAGGGTCGGAATCGGCGGCGGCAGGATGCGCGCGCCGGCCGCCAGCGCGTTGTCCGCGTGGCGGGCTTCGTCGTCCTTCATCACCGACAGGATCGCGCGGCTGCGCGCGTCGGCTTCCGGCAGCGTCCGCAGGTGTTCGGCAAGGTGCGCCTCGACCTGGCGTTCGGTTTCGACCACGAAGCCCAGGTTCCAGCCGTCGCCGCGCAGTCCTGCCGCCGCGCCGATTGCCCAGCTGCCGGCGTACCACAGCGGGTTGAACAGGCTGGGCCGGCTGTGCAGCTCGCGCAGGCGGTCTGCGCACCAGGCCAGGTGGTCGGTCTCCTCCTGCGCGGCCTCCAGCAGGTGCGCGCGGGTGGCGGGATCGCGCGCCACCGCGGCCTGGCCGATGTACAACGCCTGCGCGCAGACCTCGCCGGTATGGTTGATGCGCATCAGCCCGGCGGAATGGCGGCACTGCCCGGCATCAAGCGGGCTGTCCGGCTCGCCGGCACCGGGGTTGCGGCGTTCCGCGCGCGGCGTGCCCAGCACGGTGGTCAGGGCGTTCTGGGCTGAATCCAGCAGCCGGTCCAGCGGGCCGAGGTGGCGTAGCGTGTCCATTCGCGCATTCTAGGCCGCACGGGGCCGGGACAGGGGGCGACTTGCCCCGGGCCGTTCCGGCATGTATGATTCCGCTTCTTTCGTGCCCGGGCATGCCTTGCCGGCACGGAGAAAACAACGCGAGGCGCCGTTCCGCGAACCGGAACCAGCCCGACCAGGTACCCCTGAAAAAGAGTTCCCAATGAAGACTTTCATCGCCAAGAACGAGACCGTCCAGCGTGACTGGTACGTCGTCGACGCCGAGGGCAAGACCCTGGGCCGTCTGGCCGCAGCACTGGCCTATCGCCTGCGCGGCAAGCACAAGCCCGTTTTCACCCCGCACGTCGACACCGGCGACTATCTGGTCGTGATCAATGCCGACAAGATTGCGGTGACCGGCAACAAGCTGCGCGACAAGATGTACCACCGCTTCACCGGTTACATCGGCAACCTGAAGACGGAGTCGCTGGGCCAGGCGCTGGAGCGCCACCCGGAGCGCGTCATCGAAATCGCGGTCAAGGGCATGCTGCCGAAGGGCCCGCTGGGCCGCGCCATGTACCGCAAGCTCAAGGTCTATGCCGGTGCCGAGCACCCGCACGCCGCCCAGCAGCCGCAGCCGCTCGACATCTAAGGTCTGATCATCATGGCTATTTCCCAGAATTACGGCACCGGCCGCCGCAAGTCCTCCACCGCCCGCGTGTTCCTGCGCAAGGGCA
>JANJSW010000214.1 GCA_024711415.1 Thermomonas sp.
GCCCATGTCGGTCTGCACCCAGCCCGGGTGCAGCGACAGCACCACGATGCCGCGTGCGGCCAGCGCCTGCGCCAGCTGCGCGCTGGCCATGTTCTGCGCGGCCTTGCTGATGGCGTAGCTGGGCGCGCCGAAGCGAGTCACGCCGGCAATGGAGCCAAGCTGGGAGCTGAGATTGGCGATGACAGGAAAACCGGAGGCAGCGGCGGCGCCCGTGCCCGCGACACCCTTGCTGCCACCGGGAGGGCGGTCACTGTCCCGCAGCAGTGGCGCTACCGCCTGCGCCAGCAGCAAGGGCCCGATGGTGTTGATGCGCAGGCTGTCTTCCAGCGTCTCCTGCCGCAGCTGGCCGAAGCGTTCGCCCGAATGCAGCACGCCGGCGTTGTTGATCAGCAGGTCCAGCCTTCCGTCCTCGCCCAGCACCAGCGGCAGTTCGCGGATCAGCTCGGCGCGGGATTTTTCGCTGGCCACGTCCAGCGGCAGCACGTGCAGGCGACCGGGATGCTCGCCGCCCAGCGCGTTCAGCGCAGCGGCCTTGCCGGGGTGGCGGCAGGTGGCGATGACATGGTCGCCGCGCGCCAGCAGTTGGCCCGCGAACGCCAGCCCGATGCCGCGGTTGGCGCCGGTGACGAGGACGGTGCGGCGCATGCGGGACTCCCGGGGATGGCTTCCGGCCTAGTGTATCGGCCATGCACGCGGTCTATCATGCGAAAGTTTGCTGTCCGTCACGTTGTTTCCCACAGGAGTTGCCCATGTCCGTGCTTCGTCCCGCCGCGCTGGCGCTTGCGCTTGCCACTGCCCTGACCACCGGCGGTTACGCCCCCACCGCACGGGCCGCCAGCGCCCCGGCCGTCGACATCCCCTACGAGACCTTCACCCTGCCGAACGGCCTGCGCGTGGTGGTCCACACCGATCGCAAGGCCCCCATCGTGGCGGTCAACGTCTGGTACCACGTCGGCAGCAAGGACGAACCCGCGGGCCGCACCGGCTTCGCCCACCTGTTCGAGCACCTGATGTTCAACGGCAGCGAAAACGCGCCGGGCGAATTCTTCACCCCGTTCAAGGCCATCGGCGCCACCAACCAGAACGGCACCACCAATTCAGACCGCACCAACTACTTCGAGAACGTCCCCACCACCGCGCTGGATACCGCGCTGTGGATGGAGTCCGACCGCATGGGCCACCTGCTCGGCGCGATCGACCAGAAGACCCTCGACGAGCAGCGCGGCGTGGTCCAGAACGAGAAGCGGCAGGGCGAGAACCAGCCCTACGGCCAGGTCTGGGACGTGCTGGGCGCGGCGATGTATCCCAAGGGCCATCCGTACCACCACAGCACCATCGGCTCGATGAACGACCTCAACGCGGCTTCGCTGGAAGACGTGAAGACCTGGTTCAAGACCTGGTATGGACCGAACAACGCAGTGCTGGTGCTGGCCGGCGACATCGACCTTGCCACCGCGAAGGAAAAGGTGGCGAAGTTCTTCGGCGACATTCCGGCCGGCCCGACCATGGCCCAGCCGAAGGTGGACGTGGCCGCGCACAGCGCGGACTCGCGCTCGGAAATGACCGACCAGGTGCCGCAGTCGCGCATCTACCGGGTGTGGAATGTGGCCGAATACGGCGCGCCCGACCTCGACCGCCTGCAGCTGTTCGCGCAGATCCTGGGCGGCGCCAAGTCCTCGCGCCTGGACAAGCGGCTGGTGCACCAGGACAAGCTGGTCGACAACGTCAGCGCCGGCGCCTACGGCTCGCAGCTCAGCAGCACCTTCATGATCACCGCTGCGGTGAAGCAGGGCGTGGACGTGGCGAAGGTGGAGGCGGCCATCGACGAGGAGCTGAAGAAGCTGCTGGCCGAAGGCCCCACCGCCGAGGAAGTGACGCGCAACCGCACCGCCATCGAGGCCGGCTGGATCCGCGGCGTCGAGCGCATCGGCGGCTTCGGCGGCAAGGCCGATGCGCTGGCCGAATGCGCGGTGTTCACGGGTGATCCCGGTTGCTTCCGCGACAGCCTGAAGACCCTGGCCGAGGCCACCCCGGAGTCGCTGCGCACCGCCGGCAACACCTGGCTGGGCAAGGGCAGCCACACGCTGGTGGTGAACCCCGGCAAGCGCGTCGCCTTGCCGGAAGAGCCGGCGGCCACCCCGACCCCCTTCCCGACCCCGAAGGCGGACGCGAAGTACAGGACCGTGGCTTCCAGCGTGGACCGCAAGACCGGCGTGCCGATGCCGGCCAGCTTCCCCGACCTGAAGTTCCCGCAGCAGCAGCACGCCACCCTCGCCAACGGCACCAAGGTGGTGCTGGCCGAGCGCCATGACATCCCGGTGGTGCAGATGAGCTACGAGTTCCGCGGCGGCCAGGCGACCGACCCGGCCACCAAGCCGGGCATGGCCAGCTTCACCATGAGCCTGCTGGACGAGGGCGCGGGCGACCTCAATGCGCTGGCCTTCGCCGACCGCGCGCAGTCGCTGGGTGCCAACCTGGGCGCCAGCGCCGGCCTCGACAGCAGCAGCGCCTACCTGTCGGCGCTGAAGCAGAACCTGGAGGCGTCGGTGTCCCTGTTCGCCGACATGCTGCGCAAGCCGCGCTTCGAACAGGCCGACATCGAGCGCGTGCGCGGGCAGTGGATCGCCGGCATCAAGCAGGAGAAGGCCAACCCGAACGGCATCGTCCAGCGCGTGCTGCCGGGCCTGGTGTTCGGCGAAGGCCATCCCTATGCCGCCCCGCGCACCGGCAGCGGCACCGAGGCGTCCATCGCCGGGCTGACCCGCGCCGACCTGCAGGGCTGGCACGCCAGCGCGCTGCGCCCGCAGGACGCCACCCTGGTGGTGGTGGGCGACACCACCCTGGGCGAGATCATGCCGGTGCTGGAGAAGCACTTCGGCGGCTGGAAGGCCGCCGGCAATGCCGGCGCGGCCGCCGCGATCCCGCAGGTGGCGGCGCAGGCCAAGCCGCGCGTGTTCCTGATCGACCAGCCGGGTGCGGTGCAGGCCAACATCGTCGCCGCCAAGACCCTGCCGTCCAGCGCCGATCCGAAGACCGTGCAGTACGACATGGCCAACATGATCGTGGGCGGCGACTTCACCGCCCGCCTGAACATGAACCTGCGCGAGGACAAGCACTGGTCCTATGGTGCCCGCAGCGGTGCCGGCGGTTCGCTTGGCCAGCGCCTGTGGAGCGCCTCGGCGCCGGTGCAGATCGACAAGACCGGCGAAGCCGTGGCGGAAATCCAGCGCGAGCTGGCCGACTACGCCAGCGGCAAGGCGCCGGCCAGCAAGGACGAGGTGGAAGGCATGGAGAAGGTGCTCACCCTGACCTTGCCCGGTGCCTACGAAACCGCGTCCTCGGTGATGAGCACCATCGCCAGCAACGTGCTGTACAGCCGTCCCGACGACTACGTGTTCCAGCGCAAGGCCGAGATCGAGGCGATGACCCCCGAACAGGTCAACGCCGCCGCGAAGATGCTGGATCCGGCCGGCCTGACCTGGGTGGTGGTGGGTGACCTGTCCAAGACCGAAGCGCCGGTTCGCGCGCTGAACCTGGGCGAGGTCACCATCATCGACGCCGAGGGCAAGCCGGTGGCGAAGAAGTAAGCGCTTCGTTCATCCTGCAACACGGAAAGCCCGCCACACTTGGCGGGCTTTCCTTTTTGGTCGATGCAAGGAGATCCGATGCCCGCAATGCGAGCGATCCTGCTGTCCTGCGCGGTGCTGGCGCTGCCTGCCTGCACCTTCGTGAAGATGGCGCCCGGCGCGCAGCAGGTGAAGGTCCTGTCCGCGGCCCCCACCGGCTGCGAGCGGCGCGGCGACGTGGCGGTGTCCATCACCCACCGGGTGGGCTTCTACGAGCGTGACGACACCCGCGTGCGCGACGAACTGGAGCTGCTGGCCCGCAACGAGGCCCCCGGCCTGAACGCAAACCGGATCAGTCCGCTGGGCCCGCCGGAAGACGGCAGCCAGCGCTGGGCGATGTGGCGCTGCAACTGAATGCGGGGATAGCCGCGGGTGTGATTGCGCCCGCAGTTTCATCAGTACGCCACCGCATGGTTTGACAAGGCGCTATCCTATGCGGTTCCAGCGCCGCCTCGGCGCCAGTGCGAGTGTCCCGCCATGCTGTTCCAACATGTCTCCATCGCCGGTCTGGCCCACATCGATGCCCCGCGCCGGTTGTCGTCGGACGAGATCAACGCGCGCCTGCGGCCCACGCTGGACCGGCTGGGCATCCGCGTCGACGTGCTCGGCGACATCGCTGGCGTGCATGCGCGCCGCCTGTGGGACGACAACGTGCAGGCCTCCGACGCCGCCACCCTGGCCGGCGTCAAGGCGCTGGCCGACGCCGGCATCGACCCGGACAAGGTCGGCCTGCTGGTCAACACCTCGGTCAGCCGCGACTATCTGGAGCCGTCCACCGCCTCCATCGTCAGCGGCAACCTGGGCCTGCCGGACACCTGCCAGAACTTCGACATCGCCAACGCCTGCCTGGCCTTCATCAACGGCATGGACATCGCCAGCCGCATGATCGAGCGCGGCGAGATCGACTACGCGCTGGTGGTGGACGGCGAAACCGCCAACATGGCCTACGAGAAGACGCTCGAGCGCATGACCCGCGCCGACGTCACCGAAGCCGACTTCCGCAGCGAGATGGCCACCCTCACGCTGGGTTCCGGCGCCGCGGCCATGGTGCTGGCGCGCAGCGAACTGGCGCCGGGCGCGCCGCGCTACAAGGGTGGCGTGACCCGCGCGGCCACCGAATGGAACAAGCTCTGCCGCGGCAACCTGGACGGCATGATCACCGATACCCGCATGCTGCTGATCGAGGGCATCAAGCTGGCCACCAAGACCTTCGAAGTCGCCAAGCTCAAGCTCGGCTGGGTCGCCGGCGAGCTGGACGAGTTCGTCATCCACCAGGTCAGCAAGGTCCACACCGCCGCCTTCACCAAGGCCATGGGCATCGACCCCAAGAAGGTCATGACCATCTTCGCCGAGCACGGCAACCTCGGCCCGGCCAGCGTGCCGATCGTGCTGAGCAAGCTGCGCGAAATGGGTCGCCTGAAGAAGGGCAGCCGCGTGGCCCTGCTCGGCATCGGCTCCGGGCTGAACTGCTCGATGGCGGAAGTGGAGTGGTGAGTTAACGGCAGGCGCCGGTTCGATGCCTGCCTCATTTGTATATTTTTACGAGAAAAGTATACAAATCAATCCGGAAATGTATTAAGAAGGGGCTTCTTCTAGACATGAGGCAGCCCCGTGCCGCTCTCTTCCCTGTCGGCACTGGCCCCGGCGCGTTTCGAGCGGCCCGACATCCTCAAGCGCCTGAACAGTGCAAGCCGCGCGCTGGCTGAACTCAAGGGCGTGGCCGCCAGCATCCCCAACCAGAACATCCTGATCAACACGCTGACGTTGCAGGAGGCGCGGGACAGTTCG
>JANJSW010000183.1 GCA_024711415.1 Thermomonas sp.
CACAGCGAGTTGCGGCTGGCCAGTGCGCGCAGGCGCAGGTCGATGTTGTGCCGTTCGCGCAGCCGCGGCAGCGCCGCCAGCAGCAGGTCGAGCAGGGCGCTGCCGACCATGCCGGGGCCGATCACCGCAAGCGCGATCGTCTGCGGCGACAGCCAGAACGCGGCGTGCACCGCGCGCAGCGCGCGCGCGGCATCACTGGAATCGATCGCCACCGAGATGTTGCGCTCGGAGGCGCCCTGCGCGATCGCGCGGATGTTGACCCGGGCGCGCGCCAGCGCATCGAACATGCGCGCCGCCACGCCCGGCGTGCCGGCCATGCCGTCGCCCACCGCGGCGAGCACGCTGACGCCGGCCAGCATCGTCACGCCCTGGACCTGTGCCCCGGCCAGTTCGCGGGCGAACGCCTCGCGCAGCGCGTCGCGCGCGAGGGCGGCTTCGCGCTGGTGGACGACGCAGCAGATCGAATGCTCGGAGCTGCCCTGCGAGATCATCACCACCGAGATGTGCGCGGCATGCAGCGCTGCGAAAACGCGCTCGGCGGTGCCGGGCACGCCGATCAGGCCGGCGCCTTCCAGGCACACCAGCGCCAACTCGCCACCCAGCGTGAGTCCCTTCACCGGGCCGGCGGCGCTGCGGTCGCCATCGGCGTCGATGCGGGTACCGGGGAAATCGGGGCGGAAGGTGTTGCGCATCAGGATCGGCAGGCCGCGCGCGATGGCCGGCGTCATCGTCTGCGGGTGGATGACCTTGGCGCCGAAGTAGGCCAGCTCGCAGGCCTCGCGATAGCTCATCGCGGTCAGCGGCACCGCTTCCGGCACGATCCGCGGATCGGCCGAAAGCACGCCATCGACATCGCTCCAGATGTGCAGTTCGTCGGCGTTGAACAGGCTGGCGAAGATCGCCGCGGAGTAGTCGCTGCCGTTGCGGCCAAGCGTGGTGGGCAGGCCGTGTTCGTCGCGGGCGACATAGCCGGTCACGTTGACGCGCGCCTGCGGATGGCGCGCGCGCCAGTCGGCCAGCAGCGCCGCGCTGGCATCCCAGTCGACCACCGCGCCGAGGTCGGTATGGCGCACCACCAGCACCTCGCGCGCGTCGAGCAGGGCGTAGTCGCCGCCGCGTTCCAGCAGGTGCGCATGCAGCAGCGACGTCGACAGCACTTCGCCCATGCCGTGGATGCGCTCCAGCGCAGTGCGGCCCGGCTGGCGCAGCAGCGAGGTGGCCTGCAGCAGCTCGGCCAGCTCGCCGCAGAGCGCGTCGATTCGCGCCAGTACCGCCTCGGGGTGCGCCAGCAATGTGTTCGCGGTATCGCGGTGGCGCTGGCGCAGGGCGGCCAGCCCCTCCTGCCAGTCACCGCCGCCGGTGGCGGCTTCACCCAGTGCCACCCGCGCGTTGGTGGTCCCGTGCATCGCCGAGGTGACGGCGATCTGTCGCGCAGCGCCATCGGCCAGCAGCAGGCCGGCGACATGGCGGATACGCCCGGCGTCGGCCAGCGAACTGCCGCCGAACTTGTGCGCGCGGCAAACGGGTTTTGGCGGTGCGGGTTGCGACGAATCCATGGAGCCTCCGGTGGAAGCCCCGCGTCGCGTCGAGTCGGGATTCGCGCCCCGCCTCTTCGCTGCGGGGGCCGTTTGTCTGGGATGGTTTATCCAGGCATGACCGACCGCACCGGCGTGGTACCGGTGGTAATGGTCGTGGTGGTGGTCATGCGGTAGAACATGGGCCGACTCTGCTGCACTGCAGCGAGGGCTGTCAAGCGGTGGTTTCGGATGGAACCGCTTGTTCCGGCTCGCCGCAGCGCGCCGCCACCACCGCCGTCGCGGTCATGTCGCCGGTGACGTTGCCCACTGTGGCCAGCACGTCGGGGATGGCGTCCACCGCCATCAGCACCGGCAGCGGCGCGATCGGCAGGCCCATCGCGGTGGTCACCGGCAGGTTGGTGGCGAGGAAGATCGCCTGGCCCGGCAGGCCCACCGAGCCCATGCTGACCAGCACGCTGAGCGCAACGCCCGTGGCCAGCTGCGCCGCCGTCAGGTCCACGCCCAGCGCCCAGGCGATGAAGCAGGCGGTGGCGATGTACTGGATCGGCGAGGTGATGCGGAACAGCGACACCGCCATCGGCAGCACCAGCCCGGACACGCGGGCGGGGATGCCCAGCCGGTTCTGCGCGCTGTCCAGCATCGCCGGCAGCGTGGCCAGCGACGACTGCGTGCTGGCCGCCACCGCCTGCACCGGCACCAGCCCGCCCATGAAGTGGCCGAACCGGCGCTTGCCGACGGTCACCGCCACCGCGATGAGCAGCACCACCGCCAGCACGTACAACGCGCATTCCAGCAGGATGTAGATGCCCAGCGCCTGCAGCATGCCGAGGCCGGCGCGCGCGGTCAGCGCCAGCACCAGCGCGAAGATGCCCACCGGCGCGGCCCACAGCACCCAGTGCACGATCACGATCATCGCGTCGCTGATCGCTTTCAGCAGGCCCACCACCTGCGCACGCGGTTCGGGCGCAAGGCGGGTCAGGGCGAAGCCGAAGAACAGCGCGAACGTCACCAGTGGCAGCATCGCCGAGGCCGCGGCGGCGGAAACGGCATTGCTGGGGACGAGTGCGACGAGGGCTTCTGCCCAGCCGCCGGCGGGGGGCGCGATGTCCTGCGCATGGCCGCGCAGCGCGGCGGCCACGGCTGGATCGGGCTGCAGCATCGACAGCGCCAGCGGCGCCAGCACGGCGGCCATCGCGGCGGCGGCGGCCAGCAGCACCACGAAGCTGACGATGGCCTGCCGCGCGACCCGCCCGGAATGGGCGGCGTCGCTGGCCTGGTTGATGCCCACCACCACCAGCGCGAACACCAGCGGCACCACGGTCATCTGCAGGGCGTTCAGCCAGAGCTTGCCGAACGGCTCGACGACGGCGGAAATCCGCAAGCCGGTATCCGGCGCCAGCCATGCCAGCAGGATGCCGAAGACGATGCCGGCGACGAGGCCGGTCAGCACGCGCGCGGTCTGGCTCACGGGCGGGCCTCCGGCGCTGCGATCTCGGGGAGCTTCCAGTTGTGCTGCAGCGCTGCGTACTCCGCCTTCGGCAGCAGCACGAACACCGGCTTGCGGCGCGCATCCAGCCACGCCAGCAGCGCATCCATGCTGGCCGGGGCCATCGCGGTGCAGCCGGCGGTGGTCTCCCCGGGTGCCTTCCACAGGTGGGCGAAGATGCAGCTGCCGCCCTCGCGCGCGGCGCCGCCTGCGTTGTGTTCGATCACGAAGCCTTCGCGATAGCGCTGGTCGCCATCGACGTGGATGTCGCGGCGCATCGGCTCGCTGGACTGGTCGAGATGCGGCGCCTTGACCGTGCTGCGGTCGATGATCTGGTTGTAGTAGTTCGAGGCCGGCACGTCGATGCACCAGTCGTTGGCGGTCATCGCCTGGTAGCGCAGGCCGGTCTTGGCGCTGTCGGCGTAACCGAACGCGGTGCCGATGGCGAACACGCCGGCCGGCGCCTTGCCGTCGCCTTCGCGCTTGACCGGGCCGTCGCCGCGCTGCGGGTTCAGGCCCAGGCCCCAGCCGCTGCCGCCGCGGCCCAGCGTCACCGGCACCGGCTCGCCGACCTGCTTCCAGCCGTCATCGTCGCCGTTGCGCTCGAAGCGGCGCAGCTCGCCGCCGGTGGCGTCCCAGTCGGCGGAGGTCACCAGCACCATCTGGCGTGCGTCGGCCCAGTGCCGGGCATCTGCGGAAGGCAGTCCGGTGCGATGGGCGCAGGCGGCGAGCGACAGGACAAGCAGGGCGGTGGCGGTGCGGCGGATCGGCATCGTCGGGAAGTCCGGGAAATTGGAGGATCGTAGCTGGGTTTTGCGTGGGGTTCGCGGCTGTGCGGGAATGTCGATATCGCCCGTGGAGGGCCTGCACCGGCGATCACGGCTCCCGCAGCGGCTGGATGCGCTCCAGCGTTTCCTGCAGGCGCGCGCGGCGCGCGCCATCGGCCTCGTACAGGCGGATGAACAGTCGGTCCAGCAGGTGCTGCAGGGCGGAGTGGTAGAGCAGGGGTTCGATGTGCGGGCGCTCGTCGTGCGCGGACACCAGCATCGCCAGGTCGGCCTGCGCGCGCAGGGCGTTGGCGCTGTGGCGGGTAATGGTGATCACCTTGCCGCGCTGGCTGCGCATGTGTCGCGCCAGCTGTCCCAGTGCCGGCTGCTGGCCGTGCTCGCAGAACGCCAGCAGCACGTCGTCCGGCTTGGCCGCGGACAGGCTGGCGGTCATGTGCGCTGCGTCGAAGTTGTGCACGGTGAGGATGCCCAGCTGGGCCAGCCGCAGCGCCAGCGTGCGCGCGTGCAGGTCGTCCTCGCCCAGGCCGATGATGAACACGGTGCGGGCCCGCCCGATGGTGTCGGCGATGGCGGTCAGGGTGCCCGGGGGATTGATCAGGCGGGTGGCTTCCTCGGCCTCCGACTTGCGCAGCCACAGGCCGAAGCCCTGTGCGGCCGCGTGCGATGCATCCTGCGGCAGCGGCTGCGCGCCGCCGTTGCTGTCGGCGCGGATCAGCGCCTCGTTGATCGCCAGCTTGAGGTCCGGATAGCCCTTGAAGCCCAGCTTCTGGCAGAACTTGACCACGCTGGACTGGCTGATGCCCAGCGCGTTGGCCAGCTGCTGCGAGGAGTAGTCGCGCAGCAGCTGCGCGTTCTCGACGATGAAGTCGGCGATGCGCCGCTCGATCGCCGACATGCGGTCGCGCTCGGAGCGGATCTTGACCAGCGCCGTGCCCACCGCGATCGCCTCAGGCGGCCAGTTCATGCGCGGGCGCGAGGCCTTCGATGTGGCGGATGCCCAGTCCCGGTGCGTCGGTCACGCTGATCTCCGATTCGTTGAACACCACGCCGCTCTGCACCGGGTCGAAGCGGCACAGCGACGGCCCGTCGAGGTCCACCTTGCTGATCACGTCCGACTTGGCCACCGCCAGATGCACGGCTGCGGCCACGCCGATGCTGGATTCAAGCATGCAACCGATCATGCAGTCGATCCCGTACAGGCTGCAAATGTCGGCGATCCTGACCGCGTTGGAAATGCCGCCGGTCTTCATCAGCTTGATGTTGACGATGTCGGCGGCGCGCATGCGGATCAGCTCCACCACCTCGCGCGGGCCGAACACGCTTTCGTCGGCCATCACCGGGGTGTGCACGCGCTCGGTGACGTAGCGCAGGCCGGCCAGGTCGTGCGCCTTGACCGGCTGTTCGACCAGTTCGAGCTTGACCCCGGCGTCTTCCAGCGTTTGCAGCGCATACACCGCCTGCTTGGCGGTCCAGCCCTGGTTGGCGTCGAGGCGCAGCAGGGCGCGGCCTTCCACCGCGGCGTGGATCGCCTTGGTGCGCTCGATGTCCAGGCCGATGTCCTTGCCCACCTTGATCTTCAGCGATTCGAATCCGCGCTCCACCGCCGCCAGCGAGTCCGCCACCATCTTGTCGATGTAGTCCACGCTGATGGTGATGTCGGTAGTGATGGCCGGATCGCCGCCGCCCAGCAGCTGGTAGATCGGCGCGCGGTACAGCTGGCCCCACAGGTCGTACAGGGCGATCTCCACCGCTGCCTTGGCGCTGGTGTTCTTCTCCATCGCGCCCTGCACCAGATGGGTGAGGTGGTTGAGGTTGGCGATTTCGTGGCCGATCAGGCGGGGCGCGATGTAATGGCGGATCGCCTCGACGATGGAGCCGTGGGTGTCGCCGGTGATGACCGCGGTGGCGGGTGCGCTGCCGTAGCCCACGTGGCCATCGTCGGTGTGCACCATCACCACCACGTCCTCCACCTGCTCGACGGTGCGCAGCGCGGTCTTGAACGGGGTTTTCAGCGGCACGCGCAGCATGCCGAAGCGGATGTCGGTGATCTTCATTGGGCGGCTGCCACCTTGACGATGTTGGTGATGCGGTCGACGTAGTCGTGGTCCTTGCCGAAGCGCAGCGGCAGCAGCGGGGTGACCGAGACGCCGTTGAGGCGCAGCGAACGCGGCTTGCCGTCCGCGCCGAGCACGGTGCCGCCATTGGTGTCGTGGATCACGTAGGGCATGCCGTCGATGTCGCCGATGTACATCATCACGTGGCCGGGGATGTAGACCAGGTCGCCGACCTGCATCGCCCTCACCGCTGCCATGCGCTTGTCCCGGCCGTCCTCCGGCGCGAAACGGGTGCGTGCGAACACCGGGCTCTTCGCCTGATCGCCGGTGTTGCGCGGCAGCTGCACGCCCATGCTGCGGTACACGTCGGAGACGAAGCCGCTGCAGTCGCGGCCGTTGTACGAATGGCCCCAGCCGTAGCGTTCGCCGAGGAACTTGAAGGCCTGGCGGAGGATGTTGGCGCGAGTCAGTGGCAGGTAGTCGGCCTGGCTGTCGGCGATTTTCTGCAGCAGCGCGGGCGCGAACGCCAGCCGGCCGTCGGCGCTGCGCACCGGCAGCGACAGGGTCCATGCGCTGTACGGGTGCTGGCCGTTGACCGGCTGGTCCGGCGCCGCCTGCGCCAGCGGCACGCGGGTGCCCATGTCCAGCTGCAGCTCGGACAGGCGCGGCTCCTCGCGGGTGAACACGGTGCGCGGCTTGGCGCCGGTGATGATCCGATAGGGCGCGCGCTGGCCGTAGCCCAGCACGGCGTCGCGGGAGCCTTCGGCGATCGCCGTGGCCTCCACCCAAGCGGCGTAGCGCGGGCTGACCACGAACAGCCATTGGCCGTCGCTGCTGGCATGCGCGATCACCACCGGATCGCCCGGGAACAGCGCGCTTTCCTGGAAGCGGTCGATGTCGGCGTCGTCGTTGCTGTTGAACACGCGCAGCGCCGTCGGGAAGGCGCGCAGCGCGGCACGCTGGACGGCCATGCCGAAGCGGGTCGGCTGGTTGGCGGGGATGGCGTCGAGCGCGCGGTTGGCGGCGATGGCATCAAGGGCGGTCTTCGCCACTGGGTTGCCGGCTTCATCCCAGAGCGCGCGCGTCGGCGGCGAGGCCAGGCCGGTGATCCAGTCGGCCACCTGCTTGCTTGCCAGCGTTGCCGGCAACGCGGCCAGGTCGTGCATCGAGGTGTCTTCGCGCAGCAGCCGCGCGTTGCGGGCGTCGATGGCGGCGCGCGTCATCAGCGGTGCATCCGGCGCCTTGCTGCGGGCGATCCAGAAATCCGGGCTGAGCTGGGCGTCCGCAACGCCGATGACGCCGTGCGCAGGCACCGGCAGCGGGGTGGTCTGCGGCGTGCGCGCCATGCCTGGCATGGCCACCAGCGCCAACGCCAGGGTCAGCATGCGTAAGGCCGGCATTCCGGCGCGGGTGGATCGCGTGGATGTCATTCCCACTCCTTCAAGAGACTGTCTGCCGCCGGGTGATGACCGGTACGGGCGATGTTGCGGATTGTGCACTGCGGAATATGTGATTCGTGATTGTTATACGCCAAGAATAAATTATTGACCATACTTTCCCCGCGTGTTACACAGCCAAGACAGTCGCTGCCGATGGCGGAAGAGGGGCGGGAATCCCGCACGCCGCGGCATCCAGAAAAATCCAATCATCGACCGGGGAGAGGTTATGAGCAGCACCCGCAATTTGCGCAAGTCCGTACTCAGTATCGCCATGGGCCTGTGCCTCACGTCGCTGGCCGCGCCGGTCTTCGCGCAGAGCGCCACCGGTGCCGTGGCGGGCCGCGCCAGCGCCGGCGACCAGGTGGTGCTGGTCAACAACGCCACCGGCGCCAGCCGCACGGTGACCGTCGCTGGCGACGGCAGCTACCGCGTCAGCCAGCTGCCGGTGGGCGACTACAGCCTGCAGGTCAAGCGCGGCGGGCAGGATGTCGGGACGACGCTGCAGGTCAGCGTCCCGCTGGGCGGAACCGCCACCATCAACCTCAGCAGCGAAGGCGGCATCGCCAACCTCGATGCGGTGCAGGTGGTGGGCTCGCGGGTGATCAACCGGGTCGACGTGCAGTCCACCGAGACTTCCACCAACGTCAGCCGCGAGGACATCGCGCGGATGCCGGTGGACCAGAACCTGACCTCGGTGGCATTGCTCGCACCCGGCGTCATCGGAGGCAATTCCTCGTTCGGCGGCATGTCGTTCGGCGGCTCGTCGGTGGCCGAGAACTCGGTCTTCATCAACGGCCTCAACGTCACCGACTTCTATCGCCGCCAGAGCTTTTCCGCCGCCCCGTTTGCGTTCTTCCAGGAGTTCCAGGTCAAGACCGGCGGTTACTCGGTGGAATTCGGTCGCAGCACCGGCGGCGTGATCAACGCGGTCAGCCGCCGCGGCAGCAATGAATTCGAGGGTGGCATCCAGATGACGTTCGAGCCGAATGCGTGGCGTTCGGAGGCGGAGGACCATTTCTACGACGACGGCTCGGTCAACGTGCGCTCGAGCCATGATCGGCAGAGCCTCCTGAAGACGAACGTCTGGGCCTCGGGGCCCCTGGTCAAGGACCGGTTGTTCCTGTTCGCGATGTTCGAGCAGCGGGAGAATGACGCCGGCTACACCAACGCCGGTGGTTCCAGCTGGAGCAATGCCGAGTCCGACAACGGCTTCTGGGGCGGCAAGCTGGACTGGCAGCTCAATGACGACCACCTGCTGGAACTGATGGCCTTCTCCGACGAGGGCGATTCGACCACGCTGGTCAACACCTACAACTTCGCCACCTCGACCATCGGCAGCGAAGCGCCCAGCCGGATCACGTCGTCCAGCGGCGGCAAGAGCGGATCGATTTCCTATACCGGACATTTCGGGCAGAACTTCACTGCCAAGGCGATGTACGGCATCAACCGGAGCAGCAGCTTTGCCCGTTCCCCCGCCGACGGCCTGTGCGACTGGGTGACCTACAACAACGCCTCCTACGGCGCGGTGTACAGGGGCATGGGCAGTCCCACCCTCGGCTGCCACCCGGGCAGCAACGTGGTGTCGCACGAGGATGAGCGCACGGTGAAGCGGCTGGACTTCGAGTGGCAACTCGGTGACCACCTGCTGCGCTTCGGCTGGGATCACGAGCTGATGACCACCGACCGCGTCACGAACTACCCCGGGAATGGCCTGCTTTACACCGCCTATGGCCGCACCAGCGCCACCCAGGTGCTCGACAACGGCACCGCGCTGCCGGCCGGCGTCAACGCCTTCCTGATGGCGCGCAAGCGCGCCGACGGCGGCGTGTTCGACACCGTGGCAAGTGCCTGGTACCTGGAGGATGTCTGGAACATCACCCCGAATTTCCTGCTCAACCTCGGCGTGCGTATCGATGGCTTCGAGAACAAGACCGCCGCGGGCGGCACCTTCATCGAAATGGACAACTTGTTGTCGCCGCGGCTGGGCTTCTCCTGGGACATGAAGGGTGACGGCTCCACCAAGCTGTTCGGCAATGCGGGCCGCTACTACCTGCCGGTCACCAACAACATCAACTACACCTTCGCTGGCGGCCTGACCGACGAGCGCACCTTCTACGTGCTGGATGGTTGGCGCCAGGAAACCAACCCGGTCACCGGGGCGCCGTACATGGCGCCGGTCATCGGGGCGCAGATCGGCCCGGTCGACGACCAGTTCAACGTCTCCGCCGGCGATCTCCGCCAGAGCGTGGACCAGGACCTGAAGGCGGTGTACCAGGACGAGTTCATCCTCGGCTTCCAGACGATGATCAACCAAGCCTGGTCGTGGGGCGTCAACGCGACCTACCGCAACATGCACCACGCGCTGGATGACATGAAGATCAATGCGCTGTGCGGCGTGCGCCACGGCAACCTCTGGCCGATCGCCAATCCGGGCGAAGAGCTGACCCTGTGGGGCACCAAGGCGATGGGCTGTGCGGAAGATGGCTGGGTCACCATCGACACCTCCAAGGAGGGGTACATGATGATCGGCAGCAACCAGATCGTCGGGTATTCCAAGCCCAAGCGCACCTACAAGGCCATCGAGTTCCAGATCGACCGCGCCTGGGACGACCACTGGTCCTTCAATGCGTCCTATCTGTGGTCGAAGTCGGAGGGCAACCACGAAGGCCCGGTCAATTCCGACACCAACTACGGCGACACCGGCATGGTCCAGCACTGGGACCATCCGGCCAACAACCAGCGCTACGGCGTGCTGTTCAACGACCACACCCACCAGATCAAGCTGCGTGGCGCATACAAGCTCAATGAAGCCTGGTCGTTCGGCGCCACCCTGACCGCGCAGTCTGGTGGTCCGATCACCGCGTTCGGCGTGACCTGGCCCAACGAAAACACCGCGGTGGCGAGCTACACCAGTGAAGGCAGCGGCGGCGGCACCGGTTGGCTGTGCGTGCAGAACTGCTCGGGTCCTTATACCGGTCGCGTCTATGAATGGTCGCCGCGAGGCGCCTTCGGCCGCATGCCGTGGGTCTACAACCTCGGCGCCAACGTCACCTGGACCCTGCCGGTCCCGGACGTCGATCTCAAGGTCCGTTTGTCGGTCTTCAACCTGCTGAACGGGCAGGAAGAAATCAACGTGCGTGGCCGCTATGAAGGCAATCCGGGGGTTGTTCGCCCGACCTTCGGCACCCCGACGCGCTGGCAGTCCCCGCGCTATGCCCAGCTGGTCATGACCTGGAACTTCTGAGCCGGCGCGATGCTCTGACGATTTGCGGTTCCCCCTGGAGGCGGCCCTAGCCGGGCCGCCATTTTTTTTGAACGGAACGGAAGTGCGCTGGATGGACGCGACAACGGGTACGGTCGAGGGCGTGGCGCTGGCGGCGCTGGCGGCACGCGAAGGTACGCCGCTTTACGTGTATTCGGCGCCGGCGATCCGCGGGCGCGTTCGCGCACTGCGCGATGCGCTGGCGGGGCTGGATGCCGGCATCCGCTACGCGATCAAGGCCAACGGCAACGGCGCGATCCTGCAGCTGCTGGCAGCCGAGGGCGCGGGTGCGGACATCGTTTCCGGTGGCGAGATGGAACGCGCGCTGCGTGCGGGCATCGCCGCGGCCGACATCGTGTTTTCCGGGGTCGGCAAGACCGACGCGGAAATCGACGCGGCGCTGGCCGCCGGCATCGGCCGCTTCAACGTGGAATCGCGTGCGGAGCTTGATGCCATCCAGCGCATCGCGGCCGCGCGCGGATGCGTCGCGGTGGCGTCGGTACGGATCAATCCCGACGTGGATGCGCTCACCCACGCCAAGATCTCCACCGGCAAGGCGGAGAACAAGTTCGGCGTGCCGACGGACGAGGCGCGGGCGTGGTTCGATGGCGCCGCGCAGTGGCCGAACCTGCGCCTGGACGGACTGCACATGCATATCGGCTCGCAGTTGCTGAGCCTGCAGCCGGTGCGCGAGGCGCTGCAGCGGATGGCCGCGTTCTGGCGCGAGCTGGAAGCCGCCGGCCATGCCATCGCCAGTATCGACGTGGGTGGCGGCCTTGGCGTGCGTTACCGCGATGGCGAAGTGGCGCCGGAGGCGGCCGCCTACGCGGCCGCGATCCGCGAAGCGCTGGCCGGTTTCGGCGGACGCATCCTGGTGGAGCCGGGCCGCTGGCTGATGGCCGAAGCCGGGCTGCTGCTGACCCGCGTGGTGCTGGAAAAGCACGGCCGCGCGCGTCGCTTCCTGATGCTGGACGCAGGCATGAACGACCTGCTGCGGCCCAGCCTGTACGACGCCTGGCATGACATCGTGCGGGTCGGCGGCGATGCCGGCCGCGAGCGCGTGGCCTATGACGTGGTCGGCCCGGTCTGCGAGACCGGCGACACCTTCGCCCGGCAGCGCGAGATGCCGCGCTGCGAGGCCGGCGACCTGGTCGCCATCCTCGGCGCGGGCGCCTATGGCGCGTCGATGGCATCGACCTACAACTCGCGACCGCTGGCGGCGGAAGTGCTGGTGGAGGATGGCCGCTATGCAGTGATCCGCAAGCGCCAGGACTTCGATGCGATGATCGCCGACGAACGCCCCGCGAACGATTGGAACATCGCATGAAGCCCGCCCTTGTCCTGCTGCTGGCCCTGCTGCTGCCGACCACCGCATCTGCCGCAACCCCTGCAGGGCCGGACCCGCAGGCCATCGACGCCACCGTGCGCCAGGTCATCGCCCGCTACCGGCTGCCCGGCATCGCGGTGGGCGTGATCGAAGACGGCAGGGTCGTCTTCGCGCGTGGTTACGGCGAGACCGTGCATGGCAGCGGCGATCCGGTGACGGACAAGACCCTGTTCAAGATCGCCTCCAACAGCAAGGCGATGACCGCGGCGGTGCTGGCGCGGCTGGTGCAGCAGGGCAAGTTGCAGTGGGATGACCCGGTGGTGAAGCACCTGCCGGCGTTCGCGATGCATGACCCGTGGGTCACCGCGCACATGACGGTCAGCGACCTGCTGGTGCACAACAGCGGCCTGCCCGAAGGCGGCGGCGACCTGATGCTGTGGCCGGAACCCAATCTTTTCACCCGCGACGACATCGTGCGCGGGCTGCGCCACATCAAGCCGGCCTACGGCTTCCGCGCCGGCTATGCCTACGACAACCTGCTGTATGTGGTGGCGGGGCAGGTGGCTGCCGCGGCAGGCGGCGCCTCCTACGAGGAACTGGTGCGGCGCGAGCTGTTCGCGCCGCTGGGATTGTCCGGCTGCCGGGTGGGTGAGTTCGCCCTGAAGGACGCCGGCAGCGTGGCGCAGCCGCATGGGCGCGATGGCGATGCGATCGTGCGTACCCGCGGCGATGCCGACATCATCCCCGCGATTGCTTCCGCGCCCGCCGGCGGCATCCGCTGCACGCTGGACGACATGCTGGTCTGGGCCAACAGCTGGCTGGCGCCGACCGATGCGCAGAAGGCGTGGCTGGGTGAGGCGCAGCGCGCGGAGATGTGGAAGGCGCGCACGCCGATGCCGATCTCCCGGCTCAAGCGGCAGTGGGACGACACCCATTACTACGCCTATGCCTATGGCTTCCGCCTGGCCGACGTGGATGGCGCGTGGACGGTCTCGCATACCGGCACGCTGGGCGGCATGTATTCGATGATGATGCTGTTGCCGGACCGCCGCGCCGGATTCGTGTTCATGATCAATGGCGACGGCGGCAGCGCCCGCACCGTGCTGGGCACCGCGCTGCTGAAGCTGTTCACCGCGCCGGGGAAATCCCTGGGCGTGGACGGTTATGCCGATGCGCTGGCCACGCCGCCGCCGGCCGCGGCGCCCAAGGCCGCGCTGCCCGACATTGCCCGGCGGCAGCCGGTGTCTGCCAGCGAACTGCGCGAATGGCTGGGCGTCTGGCGCGACCCGTGGTTCGGCGAAGTGCGGATCTGCGCGGTCGGCGAGGCGGTGGAATGGCGCGCGGCCAAGTCGCCGAAGATGCACGGCCGGATCAGCCGCCTCGACGGCCGTCACCTGCTGGTCTGGGACGACGAGGCCGTGGACGAGAACGCGTGGCTGGCGTTCTCCCGCGAGGGCGGCAAGGCCCGGCTGCACATGGCCAAGTTCCATCCCGATGGCGATTTCAGTTCCGACTACGAGGACCTGGCCTTCGTGCGGGAGCGCGGCTGTGAGTAGGGCGTTGCTGCTGGCGGCGCTGCTGGCCTGCGTCGCGCCGCTGCATGCCGG
>JANJSW010000274.1 GCA_024711415.1 Thermomonas sp.
CGCGATCCGGGGGAATCGGGTTTGCGGAATCAATCACGGATTGTGCGGTAAAGCGCGCTGCGGCGGAACCGCTGTCGGGACATCCGGCACAGGCGCGTGGAAAACCGGCTGCTACGCTGCGCGATTCGTTTCGCCCCGGACCCGTTCATGCGCCTCCTCCCGCTTGCGATCGCCCTGCTGTCCACCCTGCCCGCCGCGCACGCCGCGGAGCGCGTCAGCCTGACCCAGGCGATGGCCGACCCCGACTGGATCGGCAACCCGGTGGAGCGCGCGTGGTGGGGCTGGGACGGCAAGTCCGCCTACTACCTGCAGAAGCGGGACGGCGCCAGCATCCGCGACACCTGGCGGGTGGGTATCGACGGCGGGGCTTCCGCCCGGCTGGACGATGCCGCGCGCGCCGACCTCGACGCCGACGGCGCGCTGGTCGATGCGGCGGGCCACCGCAGCGCCTTCATCCGCAATGGCGACGTGTTCGTCCGCGACCTGCGCGGCGGCGCGCTGCAGCAGCTGACCCGCGACAACCAGGCCGCTTCGCGCCTGCAGTGGAGCAGCAGCGGCGCGCTGGTGTGGCGCGCGGGCGAGGCCTGGTATCGCTGGGACGGCCGTGGCGTGGCGCAGGCCGCGGTGGCGAAAGCCGAGGACGCACCGGGCACGCCGCCCAAGGCCGACGACCTGCGCGATCGCCAGCTGCGCCTGATCGCCACGTTGAAGGACGATCGCGCCCGCCGCGACGCCGCGCGCGTGCAGGCCGACGACTGGCGCAAGGCGGATCCGACCCGCGCGCCCGCGCCGGTCTACCTGGGCAAGGGCGTGGAGATCGCCGACACCGCGCTCTCCCCGGACGGCCGCTGGCTGCTGGCGGTCACCCGCGAGAAGGGCGCCGACGGCGGGCGCGCCGGCAAGATGCCGATGTACGTCACCGAATCCGGTTACGAGGAGTTCGAGGACGTGCGCACCCGCGTCGGTCGCGGCGATCCGCTGCCGCACAGGCTGTGGCTGGCCGACCTTGCCACCGGCAAGCTGAGCGAGCTGGCGTTCGACGCGCTGCCCGGCATCGCCGTCGATCCGCTGGCGGCAATGCGCAAGGCTGCCGGCAAGCCGGCGCTGCAGGGCAACCGCTCGCTGCAGGTGGGCGATGTGCAGTGGAGCGCTGACGGCCGCAACGCCGCGGTGATGCTGCGCGCCATCGACAACAAGGACCGCTGGATCGCCAGCGTCGAGCTCGACGGCGCGCGCCTGCAGCCGCGTCACCGGCTCACCGACCCGGCGTGGATCAACTGGGGCTTCAACGAATTCGGCTGGCTGCCGGATGGCCGCACGCTCTGGTACCTCAGCGAGGAAAGCGGGTTCTCGCATCTCTATACGCTGGACGGCACGCGCCGCCGCCAGCTCACCCAGGGTCGCTGGGAAGCCTCGCAGGTCAGCGTGTCGCGCGATGGCGCCACGTTCCGGTTCCTGTGCAACCGCAGCGCACCCGGCGACTACGAGGTCTGCAAGGTGCCCGCCGCCGGCGGCGAGGTGCGCGAGCTGACCGCGCTGGACGGGGTTGAGGATTTCACGCCGTCGCCGGACGGAACCAAGCTGCTGGTGCGGCATTCGCTGGCCTACCTGCCGCCGCAGCTGGCGGTGGTGGATGCCGGCGGCGGCGAGGCACGCCGCCTCACCGACACCCGCAGCGCCGACTTCAAGGCGCGCAGCTGGATCCAGCCGCAGATCGTGCAGGTGCCCAGCAAGCACGGCGCCGGCACCATCTGGGGCAAGTTCTACGGGCCGGACAAGATGGAGCCGGGCCGCAAGTACCCGATCGTGATGTTCGTGCATGGCGCCGGCTACCTGCAGAACGTGTCGGCGCGCTACCCCAACTACTTCCGCGAGCAGATGTTCCACAACCTGCTGGTGGACCAGGGCTACATCGTGCTCGATCTCGACTACCGCGCCAGCGAGGGCTACGGCCGCGACTGGCGCACCGCGATCTACCGCTGGATGGGCAAGCCGGAACTGGAGGATTACCTCGACGGCCTCGACTGGCTGGTGGAAACCAGGCAGGGCGATCGCGACCGCGCCGGCATCTACGGCGGGAGCTACGGCGGCTTCATGGCCTTCGCCGCGCTGTTCCAGAAGCCCGGCGTGTTCAAGGCCGGCGCCGCGCTGCGTCCGGTCAGCGACTGGTCGCAGTACAACCACGAATACACCAGCAACATCCTCAACACGCCCGAACTCGACCCCGAGGCCTACAAGCGGTCTTCGCCACTCGAATACGCAGAGGGCCTGCAGGACCACCTGCTGATCGCCCACGGCATGATCGACGACAACGTGTTCTTCAAGGATTCGGTGATGCTTGCGCAGCGGCTGATCGAACTGCGCAAGGACAAGTGGGAGCTGGCGCCGTATCCGCTGGAGCGGCACGGCTTCACCCATCCGGATGCGTGGTACGACGAATACCGGCGGATTCACGAATTGTTCGAGCGCGCGTTGAAGTAATCCCGGACCGTTCCCCATGTTGCGCATCACCGACCTGAAACTGCCGCTGGACCACGACGAAGCCGCGCTGTCCGCGGCCGTCATCGCGCGGCTGGGCATCGCTGCAGCTGACCTGGCCGGCTACACCGTCGCCAAACGCAGCCATGACGCGCGCAAGCGCGGCGCGATCGCGCTGATCTACGCAGTGGACGTGGACACCCCGCGCGAAGCCGAGCTGCTGCGGCGCTTTGCCGATGACGCGCACGTGCAGCCCGCGCCGGACACCCGCTACCGCCTGGTGGCGAAGGCGCCGGCGCAGCTCCGGCACCGCCCGCTGGTGATCGGTTTCGGCCCGTGCGGGTTGTTCGTGGGCTTGGTCCTGGCGCAGATGGGCTTTCGCCCGATCATCCTGGAGCGTGGCAAGGCGGTGCGCGAGCGCACCAAGGACACCTGGGATCTGTGGCGCAAGCGCAACCTGCACGCGGAGTCGAACGTGCAGTTCGGCGAGGGCGGCGCCGGCACGTTTTCCGACGGCAAGCTGTACAGCCAGATCCGCGACCCGCTGCACCATGGCCGCAAGGTGCTGACCGAGTTCGTGCAGGCCGGCGCGCCGGAGGAAATCCTCTACGTCAGCAAGCCGCATATCGGCACCTTCCGGCTGGTGTCGATGGTGGAGAACATGCGCGCCACCATCGAATCGCTGGGTGGGGAAATCCGCTTCAGCCAGCGCGTCGATGACCTGCTGATCGACGTCACGCCCAGCGGCGAACGGCGCGTACGCGGCGTCACCCTGGCCAGCGGCGAGCAGCTGCGCGCCGACCACGTGGTAATGGCGCTGGGCCACAGCGCTCGCGATACCTTCGAGATGTTGCACGCGCGCGGCGTGCACCTGGACGCCAAGCCGTTTTCGATCGGTTTCCGCATCGAGCATCCGCAGTCGGTGATCGACCGTGCCCGCTTCGGCCCGCAAGCCGGCCATCCGCTGCTGGGCGCGGCCGATTACAAGCTGGTGCATCACTGCAAAGGCCGGCACGCCGGCAGCGGCCGCTCGGTGTACAGCTTCTGCATGTGCCCCGGCGGCACCGTGGTGGCCGCGACCAGCGAACCGCAGCGCGTGGTCACCAACGGCATGAGCCAATACTCGCGCAACGAACGCAATGCGAATGCGGCCGTGGTGGTTGGCATCCAGCCCTCCGACTTCGCCGCATTCGACGCCAGCGGCAGCGTGCTGGCCGGTATCGCCATGCAGCGCGCGCTGGAAAGCCATGCTTATGTGCTGGGCGGCGAAAACTACAGCGCGCCGGCGCAGCTGGTGGGCGATTTCCTCGCCGGCCGCGCGTCGCGCCAACTCGGTGAAGTCCAGCCGTCGTACAAGCCGGGCGTCACCCTGGGCAGCCTCGACAGCGCGCTTCCCGACTACGCGATTGCCGCGATCCGCGAAGCGCTGCCGGCATTCGAGCGGCAGATCCGCGGCTACGCGATGCACGATGCGATCCTGACCGGCGTGGAAACCCGCACATCGTCACCGGTCCGGATCACCCGCGACGACAGCCTGCAAAGCCTCAACACGCGCGGCCTGTTCCCGGCCGGCGAGGGCGCGGGCTACGCCGGCGGCATCCTGTCCGCGGGCGTGGATGGCATCAAGATTGCCGAAGCGGTGGCGCGCAGCATCCTCAATGGCGATTGAGCCGCTGTCTTCAGCGCTCCAGGATCGCCACCACGCCCATCCCGCCTGCCGTGCAGATGCTGATCAGGCAGCGGCCGCCGCCGCGCTGCTTCAGCTCCTTGGCGGCGGTGGCGACGATGCGCGCGCCGGTGGCGGCGAACGGATGGCCGGCCGCCAGTGACGAGCCGTTCGGATTGATCCTGGCAGGGTCGATGCGGCCCAGTGGCGCGTCGAGGCCGAGGCGGGTCTTGCAGTACTCCTCGCTCTCCCACGCGCGCAGCGTGCACAGCACCTGCGCGGCGAAGGCTTCGTGGATCTCGTAGAAATCGAAATCCTGCAGCGCCAGGCCGTTGCGCTTGAGCATCTCCGCCACCGCGATCGTCGGCGCCATCAGCAGGCCTTCGCCGTGGACGAAATCCACCGCCGCGACCTGCGCATCGCGCAGGTGGCAGAGCACTTCGTGACCATGCTGCGCGGCCCACGCGTCGCTGGCCAGCAGGCAGGCGGAGGCGCCGTCGGTCAGCGGGGTGGAGTTGCCCGCGGTCAGGGTGCCCTTGCCGGAGGTCTTGTCGAAGGCGGGCTTCAGCGTCGCCAGCTTCTCGATGCTGCTGTCCGGGCGCAGGATGTTGTCGCGGTTGACTCCGCGGAAGCTCACCACGAGGTCATCGAAGAATCCGCGCGCATAGGCGGCCGCCAGCTTGTGGTGCGAGGCGGCGGCCAGCTCGTCCTGCGAATCGCGGGAGATGTTCCACTCCTTGGCCATGTCCTCGCAGTGCGCGCCCATCGACTTGCCGGTGCGCGGCTCGGCCACGCCGGGGAAGTCCGGCTTCAGCTCGGACAGGCGGAAGCCCTTGAACGCGGCCAGCTTGTCCTTGAAGGTCTTGGCCGCCGCGGCCTTGAGCAGGCGCTGGCGCAGCGCCTTGCCATACACGATCGGCACGTCCGACGTCGTATCCGACCCGCCGCCGATGCCGGCTTCGATCTGCCCGGTGGCGATCTTGCCGGCGATGTGGACGATGGTGTCCAGCGACGTGCCGCAGGCGCGCTGCAGGGTGATGCCGGGGGTCAGCGGCGACAGCCCGGACGACAGCGCCGCCTCGCGGCCGAGGTTCCAGTCGGACGAGTGCTTGATCACCGCGCCCATCGCCACTTCGCCCAGCTGCTGCCCGTGCAGGCCGAATTTCTCGACCAGCGCGCCCAGCGTGCGCACAGACATGCCGAGGTTGCCGACGTCGGCATAGGCCGTGTTCTGGCGGCAGAACGGGATGCGGACACCGCCCAGGATGGCGACGGGACGACCGTGTTGCATGGGCTCACCTCGGGTCTGGCCCGCGACGCGGGCATAATGGGGCGAGTGTAGCGTTGCTATTCCGAGTCGGGACTCCACATGTCGTTCACTGCGCCAGACCCCGCCGTGTTCCGCGGCGTGATTGCCATCGAACTGCGTGACGGCGGCATGCCGGAG
>JANJSW010000285.1 GCA_024711415.1 Thermomonas sp.
TGCAGGGCTGGATCGACCAGGACCGCAAGCACACCGCGCTGAAGGCGCTGCAGGGCATGGTCTGGCAGGCCGGCTATCGCGAAGGCGACTTCACCGCGCCGCTGTACCCCGACGTCGCCCCGGCGCTGCGCGCCTGGCACGCGGCGGGCCACACGCTGGCGGTGTATTCGTCCGGCTCGGTGCCGGCGCAGAAGCTGCTGTTCGCGCATACCGATGCCGGCGACCTGACGCCGCTGTTCGAAGGCTTCTTCGATACCGAAGTGGGCGGCAAGCGCGAGGCCGCGAGCTATCGCGTCATCGCCGCGCGGCTCGAAACAGCACCGGGCGAGATCCTGTTCCTGTCCGACGTGGTCGCCGAGCTCGATGCCGCGCGCGAGGCCGGGCTGCGCACCGTGCTGCTGGACCGTCGCGAGGACTACCCGCAGCCGCGCACCGGCGATGCCGCCAACGGGCATGCCCGAGCGGAATCGTTCGCCGACATCGACGCCGCTGCTTGAACCCGCAGGCGCCCGACCGCCGCGCCACCGGCTGCGGCCTGCTGGCAATCCTGCTGTGGGCATCGCTGGCGCTGCTGACCACGCTGACCGCCGGGCTGCCGCCGTTCCAGGTGCTGGCCACCGGTTTCGGCGTGGCCGGCCTGCTCGGCCTTGCCCACGCGGCTGCGCGCGGCCGGGCCGGCTGGCGCGCGCTGCGGCAGCCGCCGGCGGCACTGGCGCTGACCACCACTGCCCTGTTCGGCTACCACGCGCTCTATTTCATCGCGCTCAAGCGCGCGCCCGCACTGGAAGCCAACCTGCTGAACTACCTGTGGCCTCTGCTGATCGTGCTGTTCGCCGGCTTCCTGCCCGGCGTGCGCGTGCGCGGCGGCCAATGGTTCGGCACCCTGCTGGGGCTGGCGGCGGCGGTGGTGCTGGTCACCCGCGGCAGCGCCGTCAGCATCCGCGCCGATTACCTGCCCGGCTACGCCGCGGCGCTGGGTGCGGCGGTCATCTGGGCGGCGTATTCGGTCCTCAACCGCCGCCATGCGGATGTCCCCAGTGCAGCCATCGCCCTGCCCTGCGTGCTGGTGGCCTTGCTCGGCGCGGCGGCGCACGCGGCATTCGAGACCACCGTCCAGCCCGAGCCGGGCCAGTGGCTGGCACTGCTGGGCATGGGCATCGGGCCGGTAGGCGCCGCGTTCCTCCTGTGGGACATCGGCACCAAGCGCGGCGACATCGCCCTGCTCGGCAGCCTGTCCTACCTCGCGCCGCTGCTGTCCACGCTGCTGCTGGTCATTGCCGGCCAGGCGCAGCCGCACGTATCGCAAGCCGTCGCCATCGCGCTGCTGCTGCTCGGCGCGTGGCTGAGCGTGCGCAAACCCGCGCACTGACAACCCAGGCCCGCCTGGGCAAGCGGGGATCTGCTGCTCGGGCGACCCGCACCATCAGCGCCCCTGCTGCTGGCGCACCGATGTCTCGCCCGGGCAAGTCAGGGGCGGGGCTGAAGCGTCTGCTGCGGCCGCGGGGGCTGGTACTCCAGCAACGAGTAGCTGGTACTGGCGGTCACCTCGCCACGCCAGCGGTCGAAGGCGCGCACGTCGATGCGATGTTCGCCCGCGGCGAGCTTGGTCGGCAGCGCGGCGCGCCACAGGTGCGCGGATACCTCGGCTTCCGGCGAGCGGTCGTAGCCTCGCAGCGAAGTGGCTTCGTCGTCGCGCCGGTTCTCAGCCATCAACCGCGGATCCGGCTGCAGTACTTTCTTCATCGGCATCCAGTCGCCGCCATCGACGCGGAACTCGACGCGGGTGTGTTCATCGCCCATGTAGACGTTGGCGAACACGCCCCAGGCCGGATAGGCGCCGCGCCGCAGCACCTTGGGCGCGTGCAGGCCGATCTGGCTGTCCGCGGCATCGCGGGCCGCGTGCCATGCCAGCGCGTAGTCGCCGGCGGCCTTCACGGTCAGCAGCGCATAGCCATTGGGCGTGCCGTCGGACATGGTGGCGTCGGGGATGCCGTCGGCGTCCCGGGCGCCGGCCCAGTACGAACCGCAGGCAGCGCCGAGGTTGAATTCGTGCAGCGGCTTCGCCCCCATCCAGCCGTCGGCGGCGGCGTGATAGTAGTGGCGCTGGCTGTGGTTGTGCGCGCTCAGCACCAGCACGTGCGGGAACGGCGCCAGCAGGGCGAACAGGCGATGGCGGTCGGCGTCGCGGAAGCTGTCCTTGGCGGCATCCTCGAACAGCGGGATGTGCATCGCCAGCACCAGCAGGCGATCGCGCGGCAGGGTCGGCAGCCAGCGTTCGAGGAAGGCGAACTGGTCTTCGCGGAAGCCGCCGATGTAGGCCGGCTTCTGGCCGGGCCGGTAGATCACGTCATCCAGCACGACGATGTTGGCCAGCGCGGTCTGGCGGGCAAAGGTGTCCGGGCCGATGCGCTGGTGGAACAGGCTCAGCGACGCCTCGTCGCTGGTCGTACCCGGATCCACGTCGTGGTTGCCGGGGGCATGCAGCCACGGCACGCCCAGCGATTCGGTGATCTTCTTCACCGCCGGCAGCAGCGCCGGCACGTCGTCGACCAGATCGCCCAGGGTCACGCCCAGACGCGCCCCGTGCCGGCCCTGCAGCGGCTGCACGATGTCGCGGCGGAAGTAGTCCACATCATCGTTGGACTTCACCTGCGGGTCGCCGAATACCAGCACCTGCGCGGAATCGCCGGCCAGGGTGCGCGGCGCGCGCCGGTAGTCGATGCAGCCCGGCGTGCCGGCGCGCTCGCCACGCGGCAGCGGCAACGGCGCCTCCACGCTGACCGGCACGCAGGCCGCCACGTCGGTGGACGCTTGCGCAGCAAGGGGTAGCAGCAGGGGGAACAGCAGGCCAAGCAGGAGATGGATGCGCATCCGCCGATTATGCAATGCGCGGCGCACGCGGGCTGCTCTAGAATCCCCGCCATGGGGATGGGAGCACTACGGGGCATGCAGGCACGATGGCGGCTGGCCGGCTGTTGGCTGGTGCTGGCCGCCTGCCTGTGCATGCTGCCGGCGGCCGCCAGCGACCCCACGCTGCGCCTGGGCGCCGGCGAGTCCAGCTTCCCGCTGGCCGGAGCGATGCACTACTGGCACGACGCGTCGGCCGAGGCCACGCCTGACCAGGCCTTTGCCCGGGCCCATGCCGGCGGGTTCGCGCCGCTGCCCGACGGCAACCCGGCCTTCGGCTTCCAGACCGGCGCCTACTGGTTCCACCTGCCGGTGGAGAACCTGCAGCGGGACGAGCCGCTATGGGTCCTGGTGCAGGAATACGCGCTGAGCGACAAGCTCGACGTGTACCTGCGCCACCCCGACGGCCACGTGGAGCACACTGCCGGCGGCGACCACGTGCCGTTCGCCGACCGCTTCATCCGCTACCGCCACCCCAACTTCCGCCTCGACCTTCCAGCCGGACAGCGCATGGAGCTGCTGTTGCGCGTGCAGAGCGAAAGCTCGATGCAGGTACCGCTGGCGCTGTACACGCCCAAGGCGTTCGCCGAGCTGCTGCGGGACGCGCAGTTCTCCAACGGCTTGTACTACGGCATCGTGCTGGCGTTGCTCTGCTACAACCTGGTGCTGTGGCTGATGCTGCGCGATGCCAGTTATTTCTGGTACCTGCTGCATACCGGCGCGTTCGGGCTGGTGCTGTTCACCCTCAACGGCTACGGCTTCGAGTACCTGTGGCCGACGTCGGCCTGGCTGGCCGACGCCTCGATCCCGCTGTCGATCTGCCTGGCCCTGATCGGCATGCAGCTGTTCGCGCGCAGCTTCCTGGAACTGCGCACGCGCTGGCCGGTCGGCGACAAGGTCTGCCTGGGCGTGGTGGCGTTCTTCGCCATGCTGGGCGTGGCGGCGACCTGGCTGCCCTACAGCATCGCCACCCCGATCGCCTCGCGCGCGGTGCTGCTGGGGGTGGTCTGGATCATCATCGCCACCGTGGTGATGCTGCGCCGCGGCTACCTGCCGGCGCGGCTGTTCCTGCTGGCCTGGTCGCTGTTCCTCAGCGGCACGGCGGCGTTCACCCTGCTCGCCTTCGGCGTGCTGCCGCAGAACTTCTGGACCCAGAACGGCGTCCAGATCGGCTCCGCGCTGGAGCTGCTGCTGCTCTCGCTGGCGCTGGGCAGGCGCTACGCCAGCCTGCGCGAGGAAAACATCCGCATCGTGCAGGAAACCAACGAAAAGCTGGAGCGCGGCCTGATCGACCGCACCCGCGAACTGCGCACGACCATGGCCAAGCTGGGCGAAGCCAACGTCAAGCTGCAGGAATACAGCCGCCGCGACCCGCTCACCGGCACCTACAACCGCCGCCATTTCCGCGAAGCATTCGCGCAGATGCTGGAATCGCGCAAGGGCAGCGGCCGCCAGATCGCCCTGCTGCTGCTGGACCTGGACTTCTTCAAGCGGATCAACGACAGCCACGGCCATCCGGCCGGCGACAGCTGCCTGGTCGAGGCGGCGCGCCGGATCGAAGAGGTCGCGGCGCAGCGCGGCGGGCTGGTGGCCCGCTTCGGCGGCGAGGAGTTCGTGGTGGCGCTGGCCTGCCGCGATGCCCAGGACGCCCTGCAGGTGGCCGAAGCGATCCGCCTGCGCATCCAGCAGGAACCCGTGCGCCATGAGGCGCTGGCCATCCGCCTGAGCGTGAGCATCGGCATCCACACGGTGTCCAGCGATCGTGGCAGCAGCGCGGAGGAAATCATCCGCATCGCCGACGAGGCCCTGTACCGCGCCAAGGACGACGGCCGCAACTGCGTGCGGCATTCGCTCACCACCGCCTGAGCCGGTGGCCGGTCCGGACCGGGATCAGCCGCGCCTTGCCGCCAACACGCGCCTGGCATCCTCCAGCGACAACCCGCGCGCGCGCAGCAGCACCGTGAGGTGGTACAGCAGGTCGGCGGCTTCGCCCAGCAGCGCGTCCTCGTCCTGCGCCACCGCCGCCAGCGCGGTTTCCACGCCCTCCTCGCCCACCTTCTGGGCGATGCGGCGCACGCCGGACTCGAACAGCTTGGTGGTATAGCTGCCCTGCGGCCGCTCGCGCTCGCGCTGGCCAATCAGCGCATCGAGCTCGGCCAGTCCGTCCGCGGGCGCGGCCGGGAAGCAGCTGGCGCGCTGCAGGTGGCAGGTCGGACCGTGCGGATGCGCCTGCACCAGCAGGGTGTCGGCATCGCAGTCGGCCTCGATGGATACAAGTTCCAGCACATGGCCGGACGCCTCACCCTTGGTCCACAGCCGGCCCTTGCTGCGACTGAAGAACGTGACCTTGCCGCTGGCCAGGGTGACACTTAACGCTTCCCGGTCCATGTAGCCCAGCATCAGCACGCGCAGCGTGGCGGCGTCCTGCACGATGGCCGGCAGCAGGCCAACCTGCTTGTCCCATGCCAGTGCGTCGATGTCGAATGTCGTCGTGCTCATGGCCGCACCTCGATGCCCTGCCCATGCAGGAATTGCTTGAGTTCCGGGATTGCGATCGCACCGGAGTGGAACACGCTGGCCGCCAGCGCGGCGTCCACGTCCGCCTCGACGAAGGCTTCGGCGAAGTGCGACATCGCGCCGGCGCCGCCCGATGCCACCAGCGGCAAGTGGCACACGGCGCGTGCCGCCCGCAGTTGCTCGATGTCATAACCGGCGCGCACGCCGTCGCTGCCCATGCAGTTCAGGACGATCTCGCCCGCGCCCAGCCGCTGCGCTTCGATGATCCAGTCCAGCGTCAGGCGGCCGGGGGCGCGCATCGCATCCGGGCTGCCGGTGTGGCTGCGCACCCGCCATTGCCCGTCGTCCTCGCGCACCGAATCGATGCCCACCACCACGCACTGCACGCCGAACGCCTCGGCCAGTTCCGTGATCAGCGCAGGCCGCTCCAGCGCCGGCGTGTTGATGGAAATCTTGTCGGCGCCTGCGCGCAGCACCGCGCGCGCATCCTCGACGCTGCGGATCCCGCCGGCCACGCAGAACGGGATATCGATGAGGCGGGCCACCCGCTCCACCCAGTCGCGAGCCACGCTGCGCCCTTCGGGGCTGGCGGCGATGTCGTAGAACACCAGCTCGTCGGCGCCGGCATCGCGGTAGCGCAGCGCCAAGTCGACGATGTCGCCCATGTCGACATGGTCTCGGAAGCGCACGCCCTTGACCACGCGGCCATCGCGCACGTCCAGGCACGGGATGATGCGGCGGCTCAGCATGCCAGCGCCTCGCGGAGGTCGACACGGCCTTCCAGCAACGCCTTGCCCAGCACCGCACCGCTGCATCCCGCCGCGAGCGCGGCGCCGACATCTGCCACGTCGCGGATAACACCACTGGCCTGCACGCGCAGGTCGGGGTGGCGTTCGCACAGGCGCCGATACAGCTCGATGTTCGGCCCGGCCAGCATGCCGTCACGGGCGATGTCGGTGCACAACAGATGAACCAACCCGGCATCGGCATGGCGCGCCAGCACCTCGTCGAGCGTCTCCTCCGCGACCTGCGTCCAGCCGTGCACCGGCAGGCGCCACGCCCCCGCCTCGTCCTGCCGGGCGTCCAGCGCGACGGTGATGCGGTCGCCACCGAAATCCGCCAGCCATTCCGCCACGGTGCCGGGCGCGCGCACCGCCAGCGAGCCGATCACCACCCGCGCGGCGCCGGCATCGAGCAGGGTCGCCAGATCCGCGCGCGAGCGCACCCCGCCGCCGGTCTGCACCCGCAAGCCGGTGCGAGCAACGATGTCGCGCAGCAGCGGCAGCAGGGTGTAGCCACCGGCTTTCGCCGCATCCAGATCGACCAAGTGCAGCCACGTTGCGCCAGCCTCCGCGTAGCGCACGGCGAATGCCAGCGGGTCGTCGCCGTAGCGCGTCTCGTCGGCGTAGTCGCCCTGGCGCAGCCGCACCACGCGGCCGCCGCGCACGTCGATGGCGGGATAGACGGTGAAGCTCATGTCGGGTTCCACTGCAGGAAATTGGCCAGCAACCGCGCGCCGGTGGCGGAAGATCGCTCGGGGTGGAACTGCGCGCCGGCCACGCGTCCACGCGCAACCACCGCCGCGAAACGTTCGCCGTGGCGACAGGCGGCGATGCAATCGTCGGTGACGGGCGCGGCATAGCCGTGCACGAAATAGGCGCGCGCATCGCTGCCGATGCCGTCGAGAAGCGGCGATGCGGCGACCTGCTCGAGCGTGTTCCAGCCCATGTGCGGCACCCGCAGGCCCGGCCCGCCGGCGAGTTTTCGCACCCGCCCTGGCAGCAGGCCAAGGCAGCCCACGCCGCCTTCCTCGGAGGATTCGAACAGCAGCTGCATGCCCAGGCAGATGCCCAGCAGCGGCACCTGCAACGCCGGCAGCACCTCGGCGAAACCGCGCTCGCGCAGCAGC
>JANJSW010000301.1 GCA_024711415.1 Thermomonas sp.
GCGGCGGCGGATGCGGATCACCGCTTCGGCCACCTGCGCGGCGCGCGGGCTGCCGTCGATGCCCATCGCGCGCAATTCGTCCTCGATGCCGGCATAGCCCAGCCGTGGCTGGAGCGTGCGCGACAGCGCGAACTCCACCGCGCTCACCACGTAGCGGTCGGGCAGGTGCTTGAACAGCGAGTCACGGTAGGCGAAGGCGCAGTCGACCGCGGCCAGCCGCACGAAGCCGCCGCTGTCGCGATCGAAGGCCTCCACCGCATGCACGTGCTCGCGCACTTCCACGCCGTAGGCGCCGATGTTCTGGATCGGCGCCGCGCCGACGGTGCCGGGGATCAGGGCCAGGTTTTCCAGCCCCGCCAGGCCGTGGCCCAGCGTCCACAGCACGAAGTCGTGCCAGCCCACGCCGGCATCGGCGCGGACGATGGCGCGCGTGCCGTCGTCTTCGAGCAGGTCGATGCGGCGCGTCTCCAGCGCCAGCACCGCGCCCGGCGGATCACCGGCGAACAGCAGGTTGCTGCCGCCGCCCAGCACCAGCGTGGATGCGTCGCGCAGCATCGCGTAACCGAACAGCTCCGGCAGCGCCGCGGCGTCGGTGGCTTCCACCAGCATCGGCGCGGTGGCGCGCACGCCGAAGGTATTGCGCGCGTCGAGCCGGGCGTTTTCGGCGATGCGATAGCCGTTGCCGCGGGCGACGTTCATTCGGGCGGCAGGGTGCCGCGGCTGGGGGCTTCCTTGCGCCGGCGCAGTGCGTCCACGCACTCCGCGATCAGCGCCGGGCCGCGGTAGACCAGGCCGGTATAGGTCTGCACCAGCAACGCGCCGGCCGCCTGCTTGGTGGCCGCATCGGCGCCGTGCAGGATGCCGCCCACGCCGATCAGCGGGATGCTGTCCGGCAGCCGCGTGCGCAGCATGCGCAGCACGGTGGTGGCCTGGCCCATCAGCGGGGCGCCGGACAGGCCGCCGGCCTGCTGCGCGTGACGCGCGCCCTCGACGCCTTCGCGCGAGATCGTGGTGTTGGTGGCGATCACGCCGTCAACGGCCAGGTCGCCCAGCACGCGGGCGGCGGCGTCGATGTCGTTTTCCGAGAGATCGGGGGCGATCTTCACCAGCAGCGGCACGCGCTTGCCATGGCGCGCGGCCAGCTTTTCCTGTTCGTCGCGCAGGGTGCCGACCAGCTTGCGCAGGGCCTGCTCTTCCTGCAGCTCACGCAGGCCGGCGGTATTGGGCGAGGAGATGTTGACCGTCACGTAGTCGGCCAGCGGATACACCCGGCGCAGGCAGACCATGTAGTCGGCCACCGCGTCCTCGTTCGGGGTGTCCTTGTTCTTGCCGATGTTGATGCCCAGCAGGCCGGTCTTGCGCTGGGCCCGCTCGACGTTGCGCACCAGCACGTCCACGCCCTGGTTGTTGAAGCCGAGGCGGTTGATGACCGCCTGCTGCTGCGGCAGGCGGAACATGCGCGGGCGCGGGTTGCCCGGCTGCGGCAGCGGGGTGACCGTGCCCACTTCGACGAAACCGAAGCCCAGTGACAGCAGCGCATCGATATGCGCGCCGTTCTTGTCCAGCCCGGCGGCGAGGCCCACCGGGTTGGGAAAGGTCAGGCCCAGCGCCTTGGTCGGCAGCGGCTTGGGCGGCGTGGCCAGCAGCGAGGACAGCCCGCAGCGGTAGGCCGCCTCCAGCGAAGCGAGCCCGAGGCCGTGTGCACGCTCGGCGTCGAAAGCGAACAGCAGGGGGCGGGTGAGTCCGTACACGCGCGGCCGGTCAGAAGGATCCGCTCATGCCGGCCAGGCCGACCAGCGCCGCCAGGCCACCGAAGAACAGGATCACCGCCAGCACCGCCAGCAGGCTCAACCCGATCACGATGTAGCCCAGCACCAGTCCGGCGACGGCCATGCCGTCGCCCTCCAGCGCGCCCTGGGCGCGGCGGATCTCGCCACGCGCCATGTGGCCGCACACCACCGCGACCAGGCTGCCGAGGAACGGCAGCAGGGTCCAGCCGAGGATGCCGAAGACGAGGCTCACCACGGCGAGCGTGCTGGTCTGGCGCATGGGTGCATTCATCGGCGTTCCTCAGAGGTCGAACTTGATGCCCTGGGCCAGCGGCAGCGCGTCGGAGTAGTTGATGGTATTCGTTTGCCGGCGCATGTAGGCCTTCCACGCGTCACTGCCGGACTCGCGGCCGCCGCCGGTCTCCTTCTCGCCACCGAACGCGCCACCGATCTCGGCGCCGCTGGTGCCGATGTTGACGTTGGCGATGCCGCAGTCGCTGCCGGCCGCCGACAGGAACGCCTCGGCGCGCTTGAGGTTGGTGGTGAAGATCGACGAGCTCAGGCCCTGCGGCACGGCGTTCTGCATTTCGATGGCTTCGTCGAGGTCCTTGTACTTCATCACGTACAGGATCGGCGCGAAGGTCTCGTGCTGGACGATCTCGGCGTCGTTGGTCAGGCCGGTGATGATCGTGGGCAGGACGAAGTTGCCGGGGCGGTCGATCGCCGCACCGCCGGTTTCCACCTTGCCGCCGGCGGCCTTGGCCTTGGCGATGGCGTCGAGGTAGGCGTCCACCGCGTCCTTGCTGTTGAGCGGGCCCATCAGGTTGGCCGGGTCGGTGGGGTCGCCGATCTTGCCTTCCACCTGCTTGTAGGCGGTGACCAGCTTGGCCAGCACGTCGTCATACACGGCTTCGTGCACGATCAGGCGGCGGGTGGTGGTGCAGCGCTGGCCGGCGGTGCCGACCGCACCGAACACGATGCCCGGGATCGCCAGCTTCAGGTCGGCGGTTTCATCGAGGATGATCGCGTTGTTGCCGCCCAGCTCCAGCAGGCTGCGGCCCATGCGGCGCGCGCAGCGCTCGCCGACCATGCGGCCGACCTTGGTGCTGCCGGTGAAGCTGATCAGCGGGATGCGCTTGTCGTCCACGAAGCCCTGGGCCAGGTCGCTGCCGGCGTCATTGAACAGGAAGAAGATGTCGGGGAAGCCGCCCTTGCGCAGCGCCTCGTTGCAGATCTTCATGCTGGCGATGGCCGACAGCGGGGTCTTGGGCGAGGGCTTCCAGATGCAGATGTCGCCGCACACCGCCGCGACGAAGCTGTTCCATGCCCACACCGCGACCGGGAAGTTGAACGCGCTGATGATTCCCACCAGGCCGATGGGGTGCCACTGCTCGTACATGCGGTGGCCGGGGCGCTCGCTGTGCATGGTCAGGCCGTACAGCTGACGCGACAGGCCCACGGCGAACTCGCCGATGTCGATCATTTCCTGCACTTCGCCGTCGCCTTCCGGCTTCGACTTGCCCATCTCCAGCGCGACCAGCGAACCCAGTGCGTCCTTGTGGGTGCGCAGCGCGTCGGCGCACAGGCGGATGGCCTCGCCACGGCGCGGCGCCGGGGTGGTGCGCCACACCTTGTAGGCGGCCTGCGCGCGCTCGACGATCAGGTCGTAGTCGGCCTGCGAGGAGGCGTGCACGCGGCCCAGCACCTCGCCATTGCTCGGATTGACCGGTTCGATCACGCCGGCATCGGTGGTCTTCGACCATTCGCCGTTGCCGAGATAGGTGCCGGAT
>JANJSW010000316.1 GCA_024711415.1 Thermomonas sp.
CGCGCGATGCGCGGCCACCGGGGTGGGCGGAATTGGGCATGGGGGGACTCGCTAGCGGGGGATTCGCCATGCCGCCGATCCGCAGCCGGGGCCGGAGCAGGCAGGAATTCCCAAGGCTACGCCGCGCGCTTGCGCGTCGACAATGCATGAGCGCAGCCGCCAGTGGAACGCAGCGGGACGGTGATGGCGGTAAACGCGCCTGCGCACGCGGGCGGGGCCGCGCCTGGCGCGCAGTCGTCTGTCATTTCCCGGAAATCGACTACCGCTGCTGATTTCCCTACGCTTGTCCGCAATTCGCCTACGCATGCCGGAGTGCATCAATGAAGTATCCGCTGGCCCTGCTGCTGTCCGTCGCACTGCTTGCGACCCCGTTTTCCCCTTCCGCTCAAACCAGGTCCGCAAAGCCCGCGGCAGCACCCGCCGCCTGTCTGATGGAAGGCAGGTTCGTGTTCCTGGGCCAGCAGCTCGACATCTCCGACTGCATCCAGAACGACGGCGCCCCGCATGACCAGCTGCTGACGGCCTGCAACGGAATTTCGGAAATGGCCACCGGCATGGGCATCCCGGCACCCACCACCACGTGGCGGGCGAGTTGCCCGGCCAAGCCGCAGGGGCGTTGCCTGCACATGAACGGCACCAAGCTGACCGCCTATTACTACAAGCGCCCGGTGCAGGATCTGCCGGACGTGAAATCCAGCTGCGAACTGATGGGCGGGCGCTACGCCGAAGGCTGAGATGGCGCCGGCGGCACTGCTCCCGCCTCCCCGCATCCTTCCCCCGGGAAAACGCACACGCCCAGTGACCGGCTCTTGGCCTGGTACATGGCGGCGTCGGCGGCGCGCAGGTAGTCGTCGATGGTCGACAGTCCGGAGTCGCTGCTGACCAGGCCGATGCTGGCGCCGCTGGTCACGGTGTGCCCGCCGATCCGGTAGGGCACCGCGAGGGCGGCGGCGATCTGGCGCGCGCGGTCGGCGGCTTCGACGGCGTCGATGGACTCGAGCAGCACGTTGAATTCGTCGCCGCTCATCCGCGCCACCAGGTCGCCGGTGCGGACGCAGGACTCCAGCCGGCGCGCCACCTGCTGCAGCAGCTGGTCGCCGGCGTGGTGTCCGTGGGTGTCATTGACGGCCTTGAAGCGGTTGAGGTCCAGCAGCAGCACCGCGAACATCGTGGCGCCATTGGATGCCGGCATGCCGTCGCCATCTGCGGCCTCGCTGCGCTGCATCGCGATGGCGTGCGCCAGGCGATCGCGGAACAGCGGCCGGCCCGGCAGGTTGGTCAACGCATCGTAGGAACTGCCGCGCTCGGCCAGGTCGCTCAACGAGCCGGCCATGCGCACGGCGACGCCGTCCTCGAACTGGGCAACCCCGCGCCAATTGACCCACACCAGCCGTCCCGACCCGTGGAAGGCGCGGAAGTCCACCGAAAAGTTCGGACTGTCCCCCGCCAGATGCCGGCAATAGGCCGCCTGCACGCGGCCGCGGTCATCGGGGTCGATGCGCTGCTGCAGGAAGCGCCAGCCGCCATCGTGCACGTGCGGCGTGTCCTCCAGCCCCAGGATGTCGTGGAAACGCTCGGACACATGCAGGACATCCGTACGCAGATCCCAATCCCAGATGCCGTCGTTGGAGCCGCGGGTGGCAAGCGCATAGCGGTTTTCGGACCGCAGCAGTTCCAGCTCCGTGTTCTTCTGCCGGGTCACGTCGATCATCAGGCCGATCATGCGGTTCGGCCGCCCCGGCTCGACCACCGCGCGGCACAGGTCGCGCACCCACACCACCTTGCCGGACTTGGCGATCAGCCGATAGCTCATCTCGTAGGCATAGCTGTGGGTCGCGCTGTAGGCCGCATCGTCGATGGCCAGCGCTTCCGGCAGGTCGTCGGGATGCACATGCGCGCGCCAGAAGCCCGGATCGGAACGCCACTCCTCCACGCTGTAGCCGAACAGCCGCTCCACCTGCGGGCTCAGGAAGGTATTGCCGATCCCGTGTTCGGCTTCCCAGACCACGCCATCGATGGTTTCCAGCAGGCGCAGGAAGCGCTGGCGCACTTCCTCCAGGATCTGCTCGGTGACTTCGGTGACCTCGATCAGCACGCCCTGGCGGCTGATCACCCGCCCCGCCGCATCCGTCTCCGGGTGCAGCTGCAGGCGCACCCAGCGATAGTCGGCGTCGGCGAAGCGCAGCCGGAACACCGGCATGCCGGCGCGGAAGCTGCCGACGTCATCGGGATGCACGAAGTCCAGCAGGGACTGGCCCAGCGCCGCATCCACCGGATGGCCGGTGAGCTTGTGCCAGGCCGGATTCAGATAGGTGATTTCCCAAAGCGCGTCCGTCTGCACCACCGCCTCGGGCAGCAGCTGCAGCAGGTGGCCGGACGGCGTGGACGTGGTGGGCATGCGGCACATGGTCACCGAAGCGCAATCGCCCAGTCCAGCGCCGCGTTTGCAGGACGGGCCACGCATTCAGGCGCCCCCCACCTTCCGCTGGCCGGATTCCGCCGGCCATGGCGTGAACCGATTGACCGGGGTCCGCACTACCGCCGACCTGCACTTTCACGTGGAGACGAAGATGGCCGACACCCGCAACACGCGCCGCAGCGTTCAAGTGCCCCTGTGGATTGCGATCCTGTTCCCGCTGGCGACCCTGCTGCTGGCCCTGTGGACGTTCGCGCTGGCCCACGACCGCAACCCGCTGCCGTTCCCGGACCGCGACTACCAGGTGTTCAGCGCCAGCTCGGCCGATGCGCTGGTGGCGATGGAAGAAGTGATGCAGATGCTGGGCCAGCGGCCGCGCTTCCGTGTCGACTCCCCCAACGTGCAGCGCACCATCTTCGCCAGCGGCACCATCATCAACCAGCCCGACCCGCGCATGTTCGACCTGCTCGGCCCGCACGGCGCTGCACTGGGATTCGTGGTCGACGACCCGGACGCCACCGCGCGCCACATCGCCGCGCAGCTGCAGGCCCGCGGCTTCCAGGCGGCCTCCATCCACGGCGCCGAACCCGGGCTGCCGATCGCGTTCGTGCGCACCGATGCCTTGGCCGACAGCGTGCTGGTGTTCCGCAAGCACATGCTGCGCATGGGTGCGAAACCGGATCCGTGGACGCCGCGCAGGGCCTTGGCGAATTGATTGCGCGGCGCGGCAGACCGGTCAGGGGCGACCGGTTGCGGCGGACAGGGATCCCGCCCCGGCTTGCTCCAGGAATTCTCCGGGGATCGGATGCTCCGGCGACGCCGACATCCACATGACGCTGCTGATCCACCACCGGCTGCCATCGAAGTAGGCCTCGATGCTGTTCAGCCCCGTGAACCGCTCGATCGTTCCGTCGGCGGCCGCTTCCCCCGCGTACACCGAATCGATGTGGGCGATGTTGCCGTATTGCTTGGTCTTCCGTGAAACCTCCCACTCCTTGAACCCGCCCGCCACCAGCGGCTCGGTGGCGTCCACGTACTGCTGATGCGTCCAGATGCGGGTCTTCACCGCGCCCGAGGGATCCGTCGATGTGGCGATGAACCGCACCCACGGCACGTACAGCGTCCGGTCCCTGTCCCATTGCCTGGGGCTCCGGGGCGAAGTGTTCACGACTTCGTAGAAGGCCCGCATCAAGCCATCAAGGGTGCCCACGTCGGCGGACCTGGCGGGCACCTCCCGCACCGCAACGGCTTGCGCCCGGCCTGCGTGCGACCACGGCAACGCGGCCAGGACCAGCAACAGTTTCAACATCCAGGTCATGTTCTTCACGGAATTCCTTTCGGGTGATGGTCTGGAGACAGCGGGGTCCGATGGACGGTTCGGAGTCTAAGTGAATCGTGGCCTGCAGCCATCGACGGAGCGTCGACTTCTCCCGGCCCGACCTGCGTACCTCCCGCCCCCGCCTGCGCCGCCACGGCAGCGACCACCTCCGGCGACATGGGTGGACCTGACCCGACTATGCCTGCCTGGTGCTGCCCGCTGAGGCGGCGGCAATCGCCGATACTGGCGGCACATGGACGCCCCGCCCCGCTCCGAACGCCGCTGGCCCGCGCGCCTGCGCAGCCTCGCCCTCAACCTGTTCCTGCTGCTGGCGCTGGTTGCGGCGCTGGACTGGTACCGCGCCC
>JANJSW010000332.1 GCA_024711415.1 Thermomonas sp.
GTCGTAGGGGTTCGAGTCCCCTCTTGGGCACCAATCCGAAAAACCCCGCTACGGCGGGGTTTTTTCTTGGGCGCGATCCGGCCCGGAACCGGAGGGTGGGGCTAGACTGTCGCCGGTCATCCGGATGTGGCAGCGGCCATGCGCAGTTTCGAGGATTCCCACGGGCAGCACTGGCAGGCGGCGTTGCTGGATGGCTCCTACGGCAACATCATGCTGGTCTTCAGCCCGATGCAGTCGGGCATGATCCGTCGCCGCGCGCTGCAGGTATCGACCATGGCCGAAGCCATGGCCTTGCTGGCGGGGCTGGACGAGGACGGCCTGCGGGGGATGCTGCTGGAGGCCGATCCGTGGGAGCCGGGCGTGGAGGGCTTCTGAGCCTCAGGCCGGCGTGGCCTGGGCGCTGGCCGGACGTGCTTGCTGCCGCGCCGCACGCCGCCAGTCGCGCAAGCCCTTGACCGCCAGGCCCACGAAGCCGACATAGAGCACGGCGGTGACGAACAGCTGCTTGTTCGCGAACATGCCGATGTAGACCACGTCGACCGCGATCCACATCCACCACGCGGCGATATGGCGGCGGTTCTGCCAGAACTGCCCGACCAGGCTGAACGCGGTGAGCATGGCGTCCAGCCAAGGCAGGGCGGCGTTCGTGTAGGTATGCATGGTGTAACCCAACGCCAGCCCGCCGACCAAGCCGGCCAGCAGGTGGATGCCGGCCGAACGCCCAGCCAGCGGCGCCACCCGCACATGGCCGGTGGCATCGAGGTTGCGCAGCCAGCGCAGCCAGCCCGCCACCAGCATCACCACCCAGAAGCACTGCAGCAGCACTTCCGAATACAGCCGCGCCCCGGCATACACCCAGATGTAGACCGACACCGACAGCAGCCCGACCGGGAAACACCAGAGGCTGCGCCGCGTGGTCAGCCACACGGCGCTGGCGCTGAGGACGGCCGCGGCGGTTTCGTGGAAGGTGATCACAGGCCCATGCGCACCGTCAGGCGCGCCAGCCGCGGCGCGCCCGGGAACAGGTAGTTGTCGCCCAGCGAATTGCCGGTGTCGCGCCAATAGCTGCGGTTGAACAGGTTGTCGATCCCCAGCTGCACCACGAACGCGCGTTCGCGCAGCTGGCCGGTGTAGCGCAGGCCGGCGTCGAACACGTCGTAGGCCGGCACTTCCACCGCGCCGTCCGGCGTGGCCGGATTGGCGGCGGCATGGCGCCAGCCCGCCAGCAGCGCCAGCCGCGGCATCGCCGGCAGCGTGTAGTCGAGGTGCAGGCTGGCGCGCATGCGCGGCACGTTGACCACCTGCTGACCGTCGAACGCCGCAGTGCCGGTGCCTTCCGCCTGCGCGCGGATCAGCGCCACGCTGGCGTTGACGCCCAGTGCCTCGGTCAGGCGGCCGTTGGCGGACAGCTCCAGGCCGTCATGCACTTCATCGCCGCGCTGGACGAAGGTGAAGCCGGCGGCGGACGCATCCGGCTGCGCGTACTGGTATGGCTGGCGGATGCGGAACAGGCTGGCATCGAGGTCCAAGCGCTCGCCCACGCGGTATTTGACGCCGGTTTCCAGCTGGCGGGTGATCCGCGGCGCCAGCATCGCGCCGTCGTTGCTGGTCCAGTAGGGGGCTTCCTTGCCCAGCGACAGTCCCTTGCTGAAGCTTGCATACACGCGGGTCGCCGGGTCCGGCTGCCACAGCAGCGCGACCTGCGGCAGGGTCTGCGACAGCCGGGTTTCGCGCTCGATCGCGCCGGCCTTGTTGCGCGCGCGCTCATGCAGGCGCACGAACTGCGCACCCAGCAACAGCTGCCAGCGGTCGCCCAGCGCCAACCGGTCCATCGCGAAGCCGCTGCGCTGCCAGCTGTCGAGGCGGCGCACCTTGGGGCCGATCTGTTCGGGCGAGGGCGCGAAGGCGGGCGGGTCGCCGTCGGCGATGTTCCAGCTGCCCACGTATTCGTTGACGTTGCGGTGGCGGTCGATGCTGCGGTGGAAGCCGCTGGCGCCGATGCTCAGCGCGTGCCCCACGCCGCCCGTCTGGAAGCGGCCTTCGAGGCTGGCGCGGGCGTTGTCGCCGGTGCGGGTGTCGTCCGGGCTGCGGTAGTCGTAGATGTCGTAGCTGCCGTCCGGGGCGAAGTACCAGGGCGGATTGCCGCTCCAGCAGGCGTCCACGTACCAGCAGCCGTAGGCGAAGGCGACGTTGTCGTCGATCACGCTGCGGCTGCGGCCGGCGGCCAGGCGCAGCGTCCAGTCCTCGCCGAGGGCGTGGCGCAGGCGCGCGCTGGTGTTGCTGGCGCGGATCGACACCGGCTGCTGCCACGGCTGGTAGCCCAGCATCAGGCCGGGATCGGGATCCTGCGGCAGCGTGGTGCCGCCCAGCAGCTGGTAGCCCGAGACCGAGCGCTGCGCGCTGGTCTGGTAGCTGCTGTCCAGTTCCAGCGTGGTGCCGGGCGCGATCTTCCAGTCCGCCGCCAGCGCGTAGAAATTGCGCCGGCCGTCGGCGTGATGCACATGCGACTGCATGTCTTCCCACGCCACGTTCGCGCGCAGGCCGAAGCTCTGGGTCAGCCAGCCGCCCATGTCCACGGCCACGTAG